>NZ_VTFZ01000005.1:0-161714 GCF_009676995.1 Enorma shizhengliae | reverse complement strand
GTCGGCGACGGCCTCAGCCGAGCGGTACTAATCGCCCGAGCTCTTCACCCGCTCGACGGGCCCGCCGGGATGGTCGGCGGTCGCCGCCGCTCGGGCGCTCCCCACGGCATCGCTGGAGGTCGCGCTACGCGCTGTGCGGCCCTGAGGGCACGCGGGGGCGGATGTCCCCCGGGCCGGCGGGCGCCGCCCACCGGTCAGCGGCCATGGCAGGGGGGGGGTACGCCCGGTCCCGTTCCGAACCCGGAAGCTAAGCCCCCGAGCGCCGAGAGTACTGCGGTGTAGACCGTGGGAGGGCAGGGCGCCGCTGACCGGTGGACGGCACCGAGCCGTTCGCTTAACATGAATGAGGGCCTCCGGCTGATGCCGGAGGCCCTTTTTCGTATATACCTATACAATGGTTGCGGTTTAGACGCAGCAAAGATCTTGGAGGTAGCCATGGCAGAGGCTGGCATCGGCGTCGATATCGTTGAAATATCGCGCATGGAGCAGATCCTCAAGCGCACCCCCTCGTTTGCACAGCGCATGTTCACCGATGAAGAGCGTGCGTATTGCGAAGCTTCGGCCCGTCCTGCTGCACACTATGCAAGCCGTTTTGCCGCCCGAGAGGCCGTGCTTAAGGCTTTGGGAACTGGCTTCGCCAAGGGAATCGGTCGTAAGGATGTGTCGGTGTCGCGCGACGCTTCCGGGCGCCCGTCTGTCGTGCTGGCGGGGAGGGCCCTCGAGGTGGCCCATGAGCTCGGAATCATCGAGGTTGCTCTCTCGCTATCTCTTACCAGCGATCTTGCCGTTGCGAATGCCATGGCCATTACCGAGGACGCCCGACCTCGGCCAAAGGAGAAGCCCGAAGATGAGCGCCAGCGTATCGCGCGGTCTTTTCGAGAGGCCCGATCTGTGCTCGATGAACTTGAGCGAGTGCAGGATAATGAGCTGAGATCTATTTCCGGTGAGACCATAATCGAGCATGGGGGTGTCTATGAGGCCGGTTCTGAGCTGTGATGAGGTGCGCCGTCTCGAAGACGTGATTGAAAAGGAGGGCACGTCGAAAGCCGAGCTCATGGAGTTCGCCGGCGAGTTCGTTGCCTCCGAAGCGCTTAAGGGCAATCCGAGCCGCGTTGTGATTCTGGTTGGATTTGGCAACAACGGCGGGGACGGCTGGGTTGCTGCAGACATCTTGGCTCAAAAGGATGTTCACGTTGATGTGGTGAGTCCTGTTGAGCCCGATGAGATATCTGCGCCCTTGGCGCGCCATGTTGCCCGACGCACCGCTGGTCGCGATGTCAATATTGTTGTGGGTCCATCTAAAGACGAGCTCAGCGAACTTATCGGCGAGGCCGATCTGGTTATCGATGCCATTTTAGGCACTGGTTTCCATGGAGAGCTCCGGCCGCCATTTTCTATCTGGATTCCTGTTGTGAACGAGCTGGAGCCTACCGTGCTTTCGGTCGACGTTCCTTCAGGTCTTGATGCGCAGACGGGTGTGGTTGAGCATGACTGTATACGTGCTAGCCGCACGGCGACCATGCTTGCGCCCAAGCTTGGGTTATATAGCGCCGACGGTCCAGAATATGCTGGCGAAATCATGTGCGGGCGTCTGTATGACCAGCTTGATGAGGTAATCGATGATGTTGAGCACGAGGCGGAAATTGTCGACCCCGTCGACTTGATCGATTTTTTCGAGCCTTTGCCGATGAACATCAACAAGTATTCTCGTGGTTCGGTGCTCGTCGTTGCCGGCTCCGCGACGTATCCGGGCGCGGCGATGATGGCCGCAAAGGCCGCTGCGCGCGCGGGGGCTGGATACGTTGCCGTGGCGTGTCCTTCTGCCTGCGCGAATCTGATTCGCATGGCCTTGCCGTCCGTTCCCGTTATCGACATCCCCTCAGATTCACGCGGCGCATTCGGGGCTGCTGCGCGCAAGGCGGTGTGTAAGGCCGCCGAAAAGTTCTCCTGCGTGCTCTGTGGCCCTGGCATTACGACTGCTGCAGGCTGCATCGATGTGGTATCTGGGCTTCTGAAAATGGATGTTCCGCTCGTGTTGGACGCCGATGCCCTCAACTGCCTTGCGAAGTATTCCATCGGCGGAATCGATAAGACGCCCGAGCTTTACCGGCGCGATGCACCCCTTATCCTGACGCCGCACCATAAGGAGCTCTCGCGTCTAATTGGCGACGATCCGGTCACTGACCTCGGTACGGCAATCGAAGCTTCGCGCCGGTTGCTCTGGGCCGCCGGTTCGGAAGATATGATCGTCGTGGCCAAGGGCCCGTCGACCGCTGCGGCGGGCGTGGAGAGGGTTCTTCTGCCCATGGCTGGGCCCGCTTCACTCGCCACGGCTGGTTCGGGCGATGTTCTTGCTGGTATCATCGCGGGCTCTGTCGCGCAGGCTCACAACTACGCAGGGCCCTGGGAGCTGCTGTGCGCCTATGCGGTAACCGTGCACTCGTTTACGGGATTTGCCGCAGCTTCTAGATTTGGCGAGAAGAGCGTGATCGCGACGGACCTCATCGATCTAATCGGGGATGCTATGGAGCTTGCTGCAGAAAGCGCCCTCCACGATTTGGGCGTGCTCGATGAGGGCTCGCAGGTAGAGGAGGCGTAAAGCGCGATGTCTCAGGTGAAGGTGCCCGAGGGGCGTTGGTCGTGGGTCGAGATAGATCGCGGGGCGCTCCGTCGGAACTTGCGTGCTTATAAAAGCCTGCTCGCTCCGCGGCAGAAGTTGTGCTGCGTTGTCAAGGCAGATGCTTACGGGCACGGAGCCATCGAATGCGCGCGCGTGCTCCATTCGGCTGGCGCAGACATGTTCGCGGTCGCCACGGTCCACGAGGGCGTCGAGTTGCGCGAGGCTGGAATCCAGGCTCCGATTCTCATATTGAGCGAGCCGCCCATAACCGCGATTCCGCAGCTTATCGAGAAGAACATCATGCCTACCGTCTACACCATCGAGTTTGCGCTCGCCTATGGTGAGTGCGCTGTGCGAGCGGGTACAGTGGGCAAATACCACCTCGCAATCGAGACCGGCATGAACCGGATCGGCGTGCACTATGCCGACGTGCTCGAGTTCTGCCGCAATATCAACTTCCATCGTGGGATTCAATGCGATGGCGTGTTTACGCATTTCGCTACTGCCGAAGACGTTGCCGGTTGGGATTACAAGCTCCAGTGCAAGCGTTTCGAAGAGGCGGTCCGCGCGCTTGAGGATGCGGGCTTCGATTGCGGTACGGTGCATTGCGACAACACGCCGGCCACGATGCTCGACCCTTCGACGCACTACGATATGGTGCGGGTTGGCATTGGGCTTTACGGGCTCTACCCGTGCGATTCATCGCGTTCGGTCGTCAAGCTCGATCCCGTTATGAGCGTTCGTGCTCGGGTGACGCGCACCGCTCATCCGGCGATGGGCGAGGGCGTGAGCTATGGGTATACGTACCGCGTTCCGCGCACGGCGGTGCAGATATGCACGCTGCCCATCGGTTATGCCGACGGCCTTTCGCGCACGCTTTCAAACCGTATGGAGGTGCTGTACCGCGGAGAACGGGTGCGACAGGTGGGCAATATCTGCATGGACCAGTGCATGGTTGCTATCCAGCAGACACCCATCCATCAGATTCCCGAGGCGGAATATGGCGACGTCATGACCATTATCGGCCGCGATGGCGACGCCGAGATTAGCGCCGATGAAATGGCGCGGTTGCGCGGAACGATTAATTACGAGGTGGTCTGCGATTTCGGGATGCGCCTCGACAAGGTGTACCTCTAACGAGCCTCCCTAGGGCGTTTTGAGGCCCGCCTGCCAGCGCGCCTTCGACGCGCGGGGCGCCTGCAAGGGCGCGGGCATGCAGCGCTTCGGCGCATGGGGAGAGATAAGGAGCTGCCATGGGCATCATGCATATTCCAGGCCACACACGGCAGGCGCCGCGCGAGGTGGCGCTTGAGGAGATTCGCGCCGTCATGGGAGATTGCCGGCTCTGCGAGCTCTGCCAGACGCGCACGAACATCGTGTTCGGTGTGGGCAATCCGCATGCTCGCGTGATGTTCGTGGGAGAGGCTCCTGGGCGCAACGAAGACCTCCAGGGCGAGCCGTTCGTTGGCCGCGCGGGGGAGAACCTCAACAGCATCCTATCGTTGGCTGGGCTCACGCGTGACGAGATCTATATCGCCAACGTGCTGAAGTGCCGCCCGCCGGGAAACCGCAACCCGAAACCGGATGAGGTCCTTGCCTGCTCTCCGTTCTTGCGTGAGCAAATCCGGAGCATATGGCCAGATGTCATTGTGACGCTTGGCAACCCGGCGACGCATTTCGTGCTCAAGACCGAAACCGGGATCACCCGGTTGCGCGGAAGGTTCCATCAGACGGGGCACTTCACGGTTATGCCCACCTTCCACCCTGCGGCAGCGTTGCGAAACCCTGCTTGGCAGGAACTGCTAGAGGAAGACTTTCGGATGCTGGGAGACTGGCTTGCGCGCCATCCAGCCGGCGGTGCGGGCGCGCATGCGCAGGCCCAAGACGCAGGCGAGCCGAACACGGTGGAGGCCGAACACAATGCCGACGCGTTGCCGCGTCCGGAGGAGGGCTGATGGCGCTCGTACGGGAGGCGGCACTGCGATATCGTAGCGGATCGCAGGAGGATACAGAGCGCTTTGGCGAGATTGTCGCGCCGCTTCTCGCCGATGGTGACGTTCTTGTGCTTACCGGCGGTCTCGGTGTGGGAAAGACGCACTTCACCAAAGGCGTCTCTCGAGCTCTGGGTGACGAGCATCCGGTTACGAGCCCTACGTTCGCCTTGATGGCCGTACACGATGGCGGGCGTATTCCGCTCTTCCATTTTGACCTGTATCGGCTTGAACACGCCTACGAGCTGGAGGATACCGGCATTTTCGATGTGTTGGGCTACGAAGGTGCGTGCCTGCTGGAGTGGGGCGAACAGTTTCAGGATGAGCTGACGGATGAGTGCCTGGGCGTTGTGATTACACGGACCGGCGAACATGAGCGCACGATCGCGCTTGAGCCTCATGGGTCACGCGCTGCAGAGCTCGCGGCGGCAGTAGATGATGCGGTTCGCGCGATATCGTAGGGATGCCCCGTGGCCCCGCAGCCTGTTGCTGCCCTGGCTGCGGATTGCGATGGGGCGGCAAGGCGGGCGGCGGTCTGATTTGTTGTGCTGCATGCGAGCTGGTTTTGCCGGCAGGACGGGATGAATGTGGATAAAAATGTCGATTTTCTTCGATGTGAGGCTGGGATGCGGGCGGTCTAGTGGTAATAATCAGGTCCGGAATATGAAAAGCGCTGGAATTTAGACGGCGTGAAGCGATAGCGGGCACACGTTCGCGTTTTTGAGAGCGGCGGAGCGCCTAAAATCGACATTTTTAGCCAGAATGGGACGAAAGAGTGAAGCAGATGTCGAGTGAACGCCTCGTGGTGGCAATCGATACATCGACGGACATGCTTGCGTGCGCGGTTGCGCGCGTAACGGATGCCGCTGGCGACGAGCGGATGACGATCGATGTTCTTGCGACGGGCGACCATATGTGTCGTCGCCGGGCGAACGTCGAGCTTGTGAACACGATTGACGCCGCCCTGGCCGATGCAGGGCGTTCGCGTGACGAAGTCGATGCCTATCTGGTTGGACGCGGCCCCGGCTCGTTCACGGGCGTTCGCATTGGCATCTCGACGGCGAAAGGGCTTGCCCGCGGCGCGAACGTTCCCCTTTACGGTGCGTCCACGCTCGATGCCTGCGCATGGACTGCGTGGCGTGCGGGTGTGCGCGGCCTGCTGGGCGTTGCGGCCGATGCGATGCGCGGCGAGGTATACCCTGCGCTCTACCAGCTTGACGAGGCTGGCGCGCACCGCATGTTCGACCGTGAGCGCGTCGTCAAGGCGGCCGTTGCGGTTGAGGAATGGGCTGCGCGCCCAGATGCGGCGAGCCTGCAGCTTACGGGCGATGGGCTTAAACGCTATGGGTCCCGGTTCAACGAGGCGGGTCTGACCAATCGCATCGATGAGTCGCTCTGGCATCCGACGGGTGAGGGGCTGCTGCTCGCGTGGCGAGCTGTCGAAATGGGTGCGGTTGCAGGTCCTGGGGTTGTTGCTGCCGTTGACGCGGTGGCGGGCGCCGGGGCTGTTGCCGTCACGGACCCTGCCGCGGTGCATGGCGCGCGCACATCGTGCGACCCCGCGCTCGTGCTGCCCATCTATACGCGCCTCTCGGATGCAGAGGAGAATGAGCGCAAGCGCTTAGGGCTCGTCCAGAGTGCTCAGAGCGAAGTGACGGGCGTGGCAGATGAGCTTGCCGGCCGTCACCTGCAGTTTAGGCCCATGGGTGCGGCGGACGCGGAGGCGGCATCTGCCCTCGAGGCGTCCTGTTTTGCCGGTGCCGCCCATACGCCGTGGACGCCAACCCAGTTCCTTTCGGAGTTGGGCGAGGACGCCACCGTGCCGCGTAGTTGGTGGGTGGCTCATGACAACGGCGAGCTCGTTGGTCTTGCGGGCGGCATGGTCATCGAGCACGACGTGCAGATTCTCGATGTTGCCGTGGCGCCCGAGCGCCGGCGTGCGGGCATCGCTCGAAAGCTTCTGGCCCATGTAAGCTACGATGCCCAGATGCTTGGCTGCACGACGGCGTCGCTCGAGGTGGAAGACGGAAACGCTCCCGCCATGGCGCTGTACGAGCACCTTGGCTTCAAGCAGATTGGCCGGCGCCGAAACTACTATGGCCAGGGTGCCGATGCACTTGTGATGCAGGCGGAGCTTCCGCTTGCCCTTCCAGTCGATGCTGCCTCGCCCGAGCCGACATCGGCCGTGATGCGTGTATGGCCCCTTGCGCCGGTTGATCGGACGGAGGATGAGCGAACCGAGATTGAGCGACGCAAGCTCGTGATCGCCATCGAGAGCTCGTGCGATGAGACGGCCGTCGCGATTATCGATGCCGAAGGCTCGATGCTCGCCAATCAAGTTTCGACGCAGATCGATTTTCACGCTCGCTTTGGAGGCGTGGTGCCCGAAATCGCTTCGCGCAAGCACGTTGAGGTTATCGTTGGCGTGGTGGACGCAGCGCTTGAGGAGGCATCTCAGGCGCTCGGCCTTACTGGTGGCACCCTCGATCCGAAAGAGCTCGCGGCTGTGGGCGTGACGCAGGGTCCAGGCCTTGTTGGGGCGCTCGTTGTTGGCGTGGCATTTGCCAAAGGCTTCGCCTATTCAGCCGGAGTGCCGCTCATAGCGGTCAACCATCTTGAGGGCCATCTCTTTGCCAACCTTCTGGCCCAGCCGGACCTCAAGCCTCCTTTCATCTTCACGCTCGTCTCGGGCGGTCACACCATGCTTGTTCATGTGCGCGACTGGGGGGACTACCGGGTGCTGGGGGAGACCCTCGACGATGCGGTGGGCGAGGCGTTCGACAAGGTGGCAAAGGCGCTCGGCCTGGGCTATCCCGGAGGTCCCATCATCTCGCGTTTGGCCGAAACCGGTGACCCCAAGGCAATCGACTTCCCGCGCGCGCTCAACCGCAAAGGGGATTACCGCTTCTCGCTTTCGGGTCTCAAGACGGCGGTGGTCAACTATATCGAGCAGGAAACGGCCGCAGGGCGCACCATCCATCTGCCCGATCTTGCGGCCTCGTTCGAGGCGGCGGTGTTCGACGTGCAGTACAAGAAGGCTTGGAACGCCTTGCGCGAAACGGGCGCACGCGAGTATTGCATCGGCGGCGGCGTGGCGGCCAACCCGCATCTCCGCCAGATGATGGTCGAGAAGCTTGGGCGCCAAGGCGTGCGCGTGACGCTGCCGCCTCGCGATGCCTGCACTGATAACGCCGCAATGATTGCCGAGGTGGCGCGCCGAAAGTTCGAACGCGGAGAGTTCTCCGGTTTCGATATCGACGCAGACCCGAATATGACGCTGTAGCCCAGACGGGCGGGGCCGCTTTCGGCGGCGTGCCGGGCGGCGGATACTCGCGTAGAACGGTGGCGGGTGTCGGATGCTCACGTAGAACGTTAACGGGCAGGAAATCGCAAAAAGAGGGGGGGGCATAAAAAGCCGAATTACGCGATTTCGTGCCCGAAAACTCGGAAAACGTTCTCGTGGCAGGTGTCGGGGGCAGGTGCCCGGGCTGAGGACAGATCCCCGGCTCCGCCGCCGGGGGAGGGCAGGGCGCTAGGCCCTGCACCCGGATTGAGGGCGGGCGCCTGCCCCCCGGCTCCGCCGCCGGCTCCGGCCCTCGGCCTGGGCTTACAGCTCGATGACGAGCTCTACGGGGCAGTGGTCGCTGCCGAAGATGTCGCTGCGGATGGTTGCGTCGCGAACGCGGTCGGCGATGGCATCGCTCACCAGGAAGTAGTCGATACGCCATCCCGCGTTGTTCTTGCGCGCGTTGAACCGATAGCTCCACCAGCTGTAGGCGCCCTCCTCGTCTGGGTGCAGCAGGCGGAAGGTGTCCGTGAAGCCCGCATCAAGCAACTCGGTGAACTTGCCGCGCTCCTCATCGGAGAAGCCGGCATTGCCGCGGTTGCTCTTGGGGTTCTTGAGATCGATCTCTTCGTGCGCAACGTTAAAGTCGCCGCAGGTTACTACGGGCTTGCCGGTTTCGCGCTCAAGCTCTTGCAGAAATGCTCGGTAGGCATCGTCCCAGGCCATGCGCGTATCAATGCGCGCGAGTTCGTTCTGCGCGTTCGGCGTGTAGACATCGACGAACCAGAAGCGCTCGAATTCAAGCGCGCAGACACGGCCCTCGGTGACGGCTGTCGCGACAAGTTCGGATGCTGCTCCTTCTGCGGCGAGGGGGAGCAGCTCTTCGGCATGGCGCACCGAAAGCGGGGCTCCGAGCGCTTCCTCGCGTACGAACACAGCGGTACCCGAGTAGCCTTTGCGCTCGGCATAGCTCCAAACCTGCAGATAGCCGGGAAGATCTATGTGCGCCTGGCCTTCCTGCATCTTGGTTTCCTGTATGGCGAGGATGTCTGCATCCAGCTCCTCGGCGATCTGGGTGAAGCTCGGGTCTTTCTTGAGGACGGCGCGCAGGCCGTTGACATTCCACGATGCGAACTTATACGCACGCTCCGCAGCGACGGGGGTGATTTGAGACATACATGCTCCCTCGAACGGGGGTGGATACGAAACGCTGCGTCCATCCTAGCGTATCGTGGACCAGGCGGTATCGGGGAGGCTTCCTGCCATCAAGCGAGCACAGTGCGCATGGATGCCGGGCGGCGTGTTGCAGAGCGAGCGTAGCGCGTGCAGACGCCAGCGGCGTATTGCAGAGCGGGCACGGTGCGCGCTGCCTCCAGCGGCGTATTGCAGAGCGGGCACGGTGCGCGCGGACACCAAGCGACGTATAGTGGATAGTGCGCTTGCTGCCGGTGCGGCGTGTGCGCATGCGCCCGATGGCGCGTGCCTCCTGACCGCCGCCGGCTTGCGCCGACCGCATGCAGAAGGGAGGCCCCATGTTCGGGCAAGGATGGACGACATCTGATTCGGATGAGGCGTCGGAGAAGCTGAGGGATTTGTTCGATACTCATGCGCGCTCGGTCTTTTTTGGCGGGGCTGGCGTGTCCACGGCGAGCGGCATTCCCGATTTCCGTAGCGCGGACGGGCTCTATAGCCAGCGCTTTGCCTACCCACCGGAAACCATGCTCTCTCATTCCTTCTACGAGGCCCATCCGGCGGAATTCTTCGCCTTCTACCGCGAGCGCATGATCGCGCTCGATGCTCAGCCAAACCAATGCCATCGCAAGCTCGCCGAGCTTGAGCGCTCAGGAAAGCTCGATGCCGTGGTAACGCAGAATATCGACGGGCTGCACCAGGCGGCGGGAAGCCGCTGCGTGTGGGAGCTGCACGGATCGGTGCATCGCAATATCTGCCAGCGCTGCGGGACGGTATATTCTGCCGGCCAGATGGTTTCTCGTGAACTCGAGGACGAGGAGGGTATTCCCCGTTGCCCTGCATGTGGTGGGAGAATCAAGCCGGATGTCGTGCTGTACGAGGAACCGCTCAACCAAGATGTGATCGAGGGGGCCGTGCGCGCCATTGCCTCGGCTGATGTATTGGTGGTTGGTGGAACATCGCTTGTGGTGTATCCGGCAGCCGGGCTGCTCCAGTATTTCCAAGGCGATACGCTGGTTATCGTCAATCGCGATCCCACGCCGCAAGACGCACGGGCAGACGTCCTCATCTCGTGCGATATCGCGCAGGCGTTCGCGTTCTAGCTGCCGGTTCTCGGCGGTGGCCGCTTTGATGCTTTGCGCCGCCCTGGCCGGCGCGCCCGTGCCTGTGTGATATCCGCGCGTGGCGAGGCTTTTGCGCCTCAGGCGGATACAATAGAACTAACTCTGTATCGACCGGTGCGGCGGGCTGCGCGGCGCCGAGGCGAAAGGACCTACATGGCGTACGACACCAAAGTCTGGCGTTGCGGAAAATACACCCTTACGTTCGACCGACCGCGCATCATGGGCGTGCTCAACGTCACGCCCGATTCGTTTAGCGACGGGGGCGAGCACTTCGATACCGATGCGGCCATCGCGCACGGCCTGGCCATGCTCGATGCCGGAGCCGACATCATCGATGTGGGTGGGGAGTCGACGCGCCCCGGTTTCCGCCCGGTGAATGCCGACGAGGAGGCTCGCCGCGTGCTGCCGGTCGTTCGGGCGCTCGCCGCCAAGGGGGCCGTCGTGTCGATTGACACGCGCCATGTCGAGGTCGCGAAGGCTGCCGTGCGCGTGGGCGCTTCAATCGTAAACGACGTTACCGGGTTCACCGACCCTAAGATGGTCGAGTTTGTGGCCAAGAACACCTGTGGCGTGATCATCGTCCATGCCGGCGAGGTGTCCGAGCAGCCGGCGCGTGCGCGCACCGCGGTCCAGTTGGATACCTCGGCCGCGGCGTTTGTTGCCGAGAGGGCGCGCGAGGCGGAAGAGGAGGCCGCTGCGGCAAAGAGTGGAAAGGCCAAGCGGGCGCGGGGCAAGCGCGCCGGCAAGCTGGGAGCCACGTTCGTGCAGCCGCAGCTTCCCTTCGGCGAGGCGTTCGGCGCGGAGGAGAAGGAAGCTGCGCCATCTGCCGAGGCTGCCCCGGCGGCTCACGATGAGGTGCCTGCGGATGGAGCCGTTTCGGGCCAGGACGCCTCGGCGGGCGCGCAGGGTGCTGACGGCCAAGAGGCCTCGCTCGTGGTGGATGAGCTCGCTGCGGTGATGCGCCGGTCTGCACTCCGTGCTGAGGCATATGTGAGTACGTATCAGCCGCGCCGTTTCACCTTGCCGGATTCCGCTCCGATCATGCGCCGTGTCATGGGCTTCCTCTCCGACCAGGCTCGCGCCCTCGTGCGCGCGGGCGTGTCGCGTGACCGCATCTGCATCGATCCGGGCGCCGGTTTTGGCAAGTCGGCCAACGAGGACGTCATCATTCAGCGTGAGACCGCGAAGATGGCCTCGCTCGGCTATCCACTGCTTTGCGCTGTTTCACGCAAGCGCTTCATCGGCGCTGTGTCCGGCGTGGAGGAAGCGGCGGACCGCGATGCGGCCACGTTCGGCGTGTGCCTGGGTGCTATCGAGAACGGGGCGAACATCGTGCGGGTGCACGATGTCGCCGGGTTCGCGCAGTTCCTCAATGGCTTCTGGTCGGTGGCGCGTCCGCAGCCGCGACGCGCGTTCGTGGCGCTCGGCTCCAACATGGGCAACCGCACCGACAACATTCGGGCAGCTCGCGACCTTATCGCCGAGATCCCTCTCACCTGCGTATCTAATTGCTCGCGCATCTATGAGAGCGAACCTGCATACGAGACCCGCCAGGCGCCGTTCGCGAACGCCGTTGTAGAGATCAAGACGGAGCTTGCGCCCTTGGTGCTGCTTGATGAGCTTCTCTCCATCGAGAACTCGTTGGGCCGCAACCGCACCAAGAGCGCGCGCCCCAATGGCCCGCGCGTGATCGATTGCGACCTGGTGTGGATGGACGGCGAGCGCCATGGCGGCGATAAGCTGCGCCTGCCTCACCCCAAGCTCGGAGAACGCGATTTCGTGCTCGTTCCGCTCGAAGACCTCATGCACGACCCAGCTCGCTTCTTCCGTTATGAGGGCGTCGAGGTGCTCGAGCCGGAGGAGCGTATTGGACATGTGGTCGGCGAGCTCGGTTCGCTCTAGCGCGATGGCAGTGCGGGCGGGCGTGATGATGCCAACGCGGACGGGTACAGCGATGGCCCGCGTGGGCGGGCGAGGGCGGCGTGCCGTTGCCGGGTGCTGCCGATGACGCGCGACGAAGCATGGCAGGTGCTGGGCCTTGCCGAAGGAGTCTCGCGCGAAGAGGTTTCGCTTGCCTATCGTGAGCTCGCGCAGATGCTCCATCCCGATAAGTTTGGCGAGAATAAGCGGCTGCGCGCTCGTGCGGAGCAGCAGATGCGCCGCATCAACGAGGCGCGCGACGTGCTGCTCAAGGGCGGCGGGCGAGCGTCGCACAGTGGTGCACGGCCTCGCGGGGGAGCTCGCTCGGGTTCCGGGCGCGGAGGGGCCGCCTCTGCGAACTCGCCTGAGCAAATTCGCCTCGAGGCCGAGGTGCGGGTTCGAGCCGCCGAGACGGCGCGCCTTACCGTGGTGGCTCAAGCGCGCACC
Source organism: Enorma shizhengliae (assembly GCF_009676995.1). NCBI lineage: Bacteria > Bacillati > Actinomycetota > Coriobacteriia > Coriobacteriales > Coriobacteriaceae > Enorma > Enorma shizhengliae. The sequence continues at coordinate 149,135 of NZ_VTFZ01000005.1, read as the reverse complement.
ATGCGGGAACGTCGGCGCAGCATGGGAATGCTTGCGGGCGGGGCGGCTATCGTCATGATCCTGTGCTCGCGGATGCGCGGCACGATCGGGGTACTTGCATTCTCCGTTGCTTCGATGCTCGTGGTGTGGGGCATCGTTGATGTGGTGAGTCTTTCCGGGCAGATTTCTGTGCTGCAGAAGCGCTCCGCCGAGCTGCTGCGCCAGCGTGATGCCGCCGCCAAGATCGCCGAAGAGGCGGCGCGGCTGTAGCCTTCGCTCGCGGCGGGGCTGGTAGGCGGGGCTCCCGCGCATGGATTGGTGTATTTGCCCCGTGCTAGAATGGGGCGCGTGATAGGCGGCAACAGGGCGAAGGGAACGCGATGGCGCAGAATACGCAGGGGCCGGGCGCGGTATCGCCCCAGCTGGACGAGATGGTGTGCGACCTCATCGGCTTCATGCTTGATGAGCTCGCCGCGGGCTGCGACCCGGGCGTCGTGGCGTGCATGGAAGATTCCCAAGGCAACCGGAGCGAGGCCGCATTTAGCGATGACGGCGAAGAGGAGTGCTTGGAGGCAGCGCGTGCGCTCGTTGCCCGCAGCGCGCAGGGTGTTCCCGAAGATGGGGTGGGGCCAATTGCCCGCTATGCCATCGGCTGCGTCGGTGGCGTTCAGCTCGAGGACGGCTTTGCGGACGCCGTGCTTGTGAGCTTCTACGAGTACGGCCTTACGACGGAGGTCGGTGCGCCCACGGGCTACTCTGCCTACGTGCTCTACGAAGGATTTGGCTTGGGCGACGATTTTGCCTATGCTGATCCGATGCCCGCGGGCGAGGAGCCGCCGCTTATAGAGGGATAGTGGAGCGCATTGAGCGGTCTATCTAATTAATAACTCCCCTCCTATTGCCATTTTATCCAAATTTGCACTATGTCGGTCTTTCAACCTGCAGAATGGCGGTGCGGTTTTCCCATCGCGCTGGTAGGAGCCTTGCAATACGGGTGCCTACCAGCTCGCTTAGAGAGCCGCAAGCATATCGCTGGAAAAAGACCGACATAGCGCAAATTTGGCTAATTCTTTCAAGATAGTGGGGTTATTAAATAATATGCGGGCCCAACAATTCATCCACAAATGAAAGCTATCGGCCGGGTGGGCCTGTGCACTTGCCGTTTGGCGCTATAATCTGCTAGTTCGCCGAAATGAAGCTTGTTTTTATATGCAATGGGAGTAGTAATGCGCGTCGAAAATCTTAGGAATATCGCCATCATCGCCCACGTCGACCACGGCAAGACCACCATCGTGGACAAGCTGCTGCGCGCCACGGATGCCTTCCGTGCTAACCAGCAGGTTGAGGACCGCGTGCTCGACTCGAACGACCAGGAGCGCGAGCGCGGAATCACCATTCTCGCCAAGAACTGCTCGATCGAGTACAAGGGCGTGAAGATTAACATCATCGATACCCCCGGCCACGCCGACTTCGGCGGCGAGGTCGAGCGCGTGCTCAAGATGGCCGACGGGGCGCTTCTACTCGTCGACGCCTTCGAGGGCCCCATGCCCCAGACGCGCTTCGTGCTGCGCCATGCAATCGACACCGGCCTTGCCATCATGATTGTGCTCAACAAGATCGACCGCCCCGGTGCCGATCCGGAGAAGGCGTACAACGACTGCCTCGATCTTATGGCTGATCTTGGTGCCACCGACGAGCAGCTTGAGTTCGCCATGGAGCACGTGGTGTATGCAAGTGCGGTGAACGGGTATGCCCGCCGCGATCCCGATGACGGCAACATGGATATGTATCCTCTGCTCGACATGATCATTGACGATATGCCTGCACCCGAGGTTGACGAGACGGCGCCGCTCGCCATGCAGTGCATGACCATCGATCACTCCAGCTATGTGGGGCGCATCGGCATCGGCCGCGTGTTCTCGGGTAGCCTGCATAACGGAGACACCATTCTTGTGGTGAAGAACGATGGTTCGAGCTCAACCGCGGTCGTCAAGCAGCTCTTCACGTTCGACTATCTTGGCCGCACCGAGTGCCAGGAGGTCCAGGCCGGCGACATCGCCGCTGTGGTGGGTATCGACTGCACGGACATCGGCGATGTGTACACTGATCCCGACAATCCGGTGCACCTCGACCCCATCGAGATCGATCCGCCCACGCTTTCCGTTGTGTTCGAGGCGTCAACCTCGCCGCTCGTGGGTCGCGATGGCGACATCGTGGGCGCTCGCCAGCTCAAGGAGCGCCTCGAGCGCGAGGGCGAGAACAACGTGACCATGCGCATTGAGGAGCTTGAGGACAAGAGCGGCGTTGAGGTCTCCGGTCGCGGCATCTTGCACCTGTCCGTTCTCATGGAGACCATGCGCCGCGAGGGGTACGAGTTCCAGGTGGGCCGCCCGCGCGTGCTCTTCAAGAACGACGAGAGCGGCAACAAGATGGAGCCCGTTGAGCAGGCTGTAGTCGAGTGCCCCGACGAGTACTCGGGCAAGGTCATCGAGGTGTTCGGTAATGCCGGTGGCACCATGGTGAGCATGCAGGCTGGCTCGACCGTTACCCATCTCGAGTTCAAGATTCCTACGCGTGGCATCATGGGCCTCAAGAACCGCATCTTGAACGTCACCCATGGTGAAGGCGTGTTCTACCACACCTTCCTGGAGTACGGCCCCTATGCCGGCGAGCTCGGCGGGCGCAACAACGGCGCCATGATTTCCATGACCACCGAGAAGGCCGTCGCCTACGCCCTCGGCACGCTTCAGGAGCGCGGCCAGCTCTTTGTTGAGCCGGGCACCGAGTGCTACGAAGGCATGATCGTGGGCGAGCGAAGCAAGCCGGGCGACATGGTGGTGAACATCGCGCGTACCAAGAACCTGGGCAATCAGCGCTCCTCAACGGCAGATATTGCCGTGCAGCTCACGCCGCCGCGCACCTTTACGCTCGAGGAGGCGCTCGAGTACATCGCCGACGACGAGCTTGTGGAGGTTACGCCCAAGAACATTCGTCTGCGCAAGCGCATCTTGAACGCGACCGATCGCAAGAAGGCGGCGGTGCGCTCGGGCCAGGTAAAGAAGTAGCCACCGAGGGCCTTGCCCGTGCCAGAAACGTGTTACATGCCAAAGTACGCAATAAGGGGTCGATTTAGGCCCCTTATTGCGTAATTCGGCATGCAAGTTGCATTTCAGCGGTCGATGCGGGTGCGCGCTGCCGTTATAGATGCGCGCAGCCGCGGGCGCGGGCAGGGCGCGATAGGTGCGCGGTCCGCGACGAGCTTTTGAGGCCTGTAGCAGGTCGCGTGCCATCGCCCGTCCTGTTCAGCGCTACACATCGAGCTTTCTCTGGCCGCGCTTGCGACGCATGCGCTTGAGGCGCGAGAGCGCTTCCTTGCGGCGCTCTTGTTCGCGACGTTTTTCGATATCGGCAAGGGTGCGCTCACGGCGATCGGCAAGGGCATCTGCGGAGCGCGCGGTAACCTCTCGGTGCGCACCGGCAACGTCGGCGGTGTGGTGCCGGCGTGGCACCACGCGCGTAAGATCGACCTCGGTGGGGGATTGGATGTTATAGTGCAGCGAAAGCCACCGCACGAACATGGTAAGCGCGGTGCTGAATGTGAGCGCGGCGATGTTGTTCACTCCGCACCCCTGGACTAGGAAGATGTAGGCGGTGGAGCCGGCTATGGCTGCGATAGCGTAGAAGTTGCCTCGCTTAAGGATCGAGGGGGTCTGTGCGAGGCAGATGTCTCGCAGCAAGCCGCCGCCCACGGCGGTGAAGAAGCCCATCATGACGCAGACGGTCGGCTCGAAGCCATAGACCATTGCCTTGTCCGCGCCAACGGCTGAATAGAGGCCGACGGCGAAGATATCCAGGATGTCGATTATGCGATCTTGCCGCTCGACGATCATGGGGAACACAAAGGTGATGGTTGCCGCGATAAGCGAGGTGGGGAGCGCGAGCGGTTGGTTCAGGATGTAGACGTCGCCCACCTGCAAGATGATGTCGCGCAAAAGACCGCCGCCCAGGCCCACGAGAACGGCGAGCCAGAGCGCTCCAACGAAATCGAGCTTGTGCTGGCGCGCGGAAAGCACGCCGGTGACGGACGAGACCACCACGACGAACATCTCGATACCCAGCGGCACGGCGGCTTGCTGCGAGGCGACGCCGGATTGGGCGACGGCGACGGCTGCTGCAGGGGCGGCAGCGAAGACGGGGTGCATTGGCGGTCCTCTCCATGTAAGGCATGCGGGCGAAAGACTGAGTGCTATCTTACATCGCTTTTGAGGGGGTCATTTTGAGTCATTTTGGGACGGGTCCGTTTTGACTCATCTTGTACGCGGATTTGTGTCCAATGCCACGATGAGTCAAAACGGACCCGTCCCAAAATGACTCAAAATGATCGGATCAAGCAGGTTGGGGCAATGGGTGATTTGGTTTTGGAAAAGGAAACTGGCGGAGGAGGAGGGATTCGAACCCTCGTACCCGGGGACACCGGGTAAACGGTTTTCGAGACCGCCGCATTCAACCACTCTGCCACCCCTCCGCATGGGGTGAACGGCGCGCCATCGAGGAAGAGGGCGCGCCGCGAGAAAGCAACTGGCGGAGAGTCAGGGATTTGAACCCTGGAGACGCTTTTGGCGCCTACACGATTTCCAATCGTGCTCCTTCGGCCACTCGGACAACTCTCCGTGTTCAGCACAGGAAATTGTACCGTATCTTTCCGACAATGCAAACGGGGATTTTGTGCAGCTCGTACAAGCGCGGGAAAAGTGCGCCGTTGCAGGCTGGTGGGCGCTCGACGGCGAGCTGATCGGTGGCAGAGCAGTGCGAGGGCGAGCCGATTCTGCTGATAGGCTGGCCCGGCTCGTTCAAGCGTGGGCGGCCATACGGGCCCGGTGCGCTACGCGTCGCTATCTTGCTTAACAAACACTTATATCTTTGCCGCTTGATACCAAATCGCGCTGGGTGCCTGCATGTGCTGCTCTGAAGCCGATACACTTTATATGCATGATGTATATGAATGGATCGCGCTGCGCGGTTTCGTGGTGCGCTCGCCGCGGTGCGCATGGCGCGGGGACGATAGGCAGTAGGAGAGATCGGGGATGCAGAGTCGTCGGCTGGGGTTTGTGGCTTCATGGAATATGCTCACCGGAGAGCGCGGATGGTATAAGCCGATCGTGGTTCTGGCGCTCTTGTCGTGGGTGCCGTTTCTTGGCACCATCGCGCTTTTGGGTTACGCGTACGAATGGGCGCGCCTTGCTGCATGGGGAGTCGACTGCGCCCCGCGCAGGCAGGGAATCGATTATCTCAAGCTGCTCAAGACGGGTGGATGGGCGTACCTTATCCTCTTGAGCATGTCTCTTGCGTGCGGGGTGGTTCTCTCGGTGCTATTCGGCGTTGACCACGTGGCGTTTCTTCCCCTCAGTTTCGATGGGGCGGGCACGTGGGGCGTCTGGCAGGGCGAGGGGCGCTATCTTTTCATGTTCTCGCCGCGTGCGCTGGCGAGTCTCGTGGGGCAGGTCGTCCTTGGCGGATTCATTCTTGCCGCGATGATGCGCGGAGTCGTATACGATGGCTTCGCCGCTGGATGGCGGCTCGACCGCTTGGCCCAAATGATCGTTTGCGACCCAGGTGGCTTCATGAGGCTGGTGGGGGTTTCCGCCATTGGGTGCGCGGCGGCGCTCATGTATTCCTGGGCTTCTGCGGCGATCATGGGTGCCATCGCATCGGTGGGTATCTCGTATTTCGAGTTCTATGATGGCGCACTTTACTTCGTCTTCAATTCCGAGCATCTCCTGCGCCACCTGTTCACGCTCAGCCCGACGAACGCCTTGGGCGGGTTCCTGCTGTCTACGGCTTTCTCGTTCATAGGTTCGGCGCTTTCGGTCGCGATGCAACTTGTGGCAACGCATGCAGCGGGAATGTGGTTTCGCCGCTTCGACGTGGGGCGCTGGGGGCTCTCGTCCGATCCCCTGCCCGACGGGGTTCCGCACGAGGTCTAGCTGCTTCAGATTGAGGCTCGGGTTCAATCGAGGGGCTCCATCGAGGCCCGTGTCCGCAGCAAGGACCAAGCACAAATCGAGGCCGCACGCCGTCCGTCATCCATGCGGACCGCGTAACACTTTTGGGAAAACAATGGGCTTTGCCGTGCCGCGCGAGCGCTCGCTGCGGTGTGTGGCGCATGGATTAAGCGTGTTTAGCTGGGAAAACAGCATGCCCGCGGGCCGGGCCTCAGTGCATGTTCTGCATATTGAACGAACGCGGCCAGCATTTGTTCAGATACGCGTGAGAACCTTGGCTTGCATGGATGGACGGGCACCGTTCGCCCCGCTAGCTCGGCCCCTGTGCCGCGCGGCCTCCGGCAACCCACGACGTTGCTTCCGGCGGCCGTGCGGCGGACGCGGGGTGTATGTGGAGCTCATGAGGGTGTAGCACGGACTTCTTGAGATTTCGGCAGGAAGCGGCTATAGTAGCTGAGTCCTTTCCTGCTCCGGGCGCACCTTCACGACCCGGAGCCTTATGCCCAGAGGAGGTGACCACATGAAGGCTTATGAACTGCTGTTCTTCGTCAACCCGTCTCTTGATGTCGAGACTCGCGCTGCTGTTATGAAGCGTATCGACGTGACGATTGCTGCCGGTAACGGCAAGGTTGACAACGTTGACGAGTGGGGCAAGCGCAAGCTCGCCTACGAGATCAACGATCTCACCGAAGGTGACTACACCCTCATCAACTTCCATGCAGATCCCGCGTCGATCGCCGAGCTCGATCGCGTTCTCCGCATTACCGATGCGGTGGAGCGCCACATGATCGTGCGCCGTGACGACCAGGAGTAAATCGCCTATGGAAGGGGCGCGATGCGCCCAGCGGGTGCGTGCCGGCTCGGCGCGCTGCCCGTACATGAGAGGTAGTGAGCACGCATGAGCATTAACCGAGTTAACATTTCCGGCAACCTCACCCGCGATCCGGAGCTTCGCATGACGAGCGGCGGCACCCAGGTGCTCTCGTTCGGTGTCGCGGTGAACGATCGCAGGCGCAACCCCCAGTCCGGCGAGTGGGAAGACTATCCCAACTTCGTGGACTGCACCATGTTCGGTGCGCGCGCGGAGGCGGTGAGCCGCTACCTCAGCAAAGGCTCCAAGGTCGCGATTGAGGGGAAGCTGCGTTACAGCTCTTGGGAGCGTGACGGCCAGCGCCGTAGCAAGCTCGAGGTCATCGTCGATGAAATCGAGTTCATGAGCAGGGGCTCCCAGCAGGGTGACGGAGGGTATTCCAACGCACCCCAGGCCCCGCGCGGAGGCTATGCCCAGCAGCCCCAGGCGCGCCCGCAGGCGCCTGTCCAGGCTCCGCCGACGGCGGATATCTACGACGAGGATATTCCGTTCTAGAGGCATAGACACCTGGTTTGCACGAGTGCGCTCCGGTTATGCCGGACGCGCCAAACGAAAGGTATTTTGACATGGCTAATGATTATTCAACACGTCAGCCGCGTCGTAAGTACTGCCAGTTCTGCAAGGAGCACACTGAGTACATCGACTACAAGGATACTCAGCTCCTTCGCAAGTACATGACCGACCGCGGCAAGATCAAGCCGCGCCGCGTCACTGGCGCTTGCACGCAGCACCAGCATGACATCGCGAACGCGATCAAGCGCGCCCGCGAGATGGCTCTTCTGCCGTACGCTGTCCCCGTGGTTTCCTCCCGCGGTGGCCGCAACCGCGACTAGCAGGCCGTTTGCTCGTTCATGATGATGTTCGACGGGCAGCATAGCGCAGCCGGATCAGATGGGACCGAGATCGTTCCCGCCCGGCAGCGCGCTTCGCGACCAAACGGCGGATGGCTGTGGTTCGTAGGGATCGGGCTGTCCGTGGCCGTGATGGCACGGTACCCCATGCTCGGGGTGGCGTGCCTTGCGATGGGTCTCAGGACCCAGTCTGAGCGCTTCGGCGCGAAGGGCTTGGTTGCGGGCTTGGGCATCTCGGGTGCCGTCCTCGTTGCGTGGATGGTGCTCGATGGTGTTTCCAACGTGCTGTTCGCAGTTCCGCTCGTTGGCATCGCGGCAGCCATCTCCGCGCTCATGTGGAAGAGGCGTGCGGGCGTTACCGAGGTATCGCTTGTGGTCACCGCGGCTATCGCGTTGTGCATGGCAGTTGATGGCTTCACCGCCTTCAACGCTGGTACGAACCTTGCCGAGGTGACGTCGGCGATGCTTATGGAGGTTGCCCGCGCTTCGGTTGGTCGCGGCGTCGAGGCTGAGCTTGCGCTCGTCTCGATCGAGCCCCTGATTTCGGTCATCTGGCCGATGGTGTACGTGCTCTCCGCCGCTCTCGATGCGCTCGTCGCCGGATTCGGGTCGTTCCTTGGCTCGGTCCAGCGTCCGGCCTCGTGGGGCGAGATGCCTGCGCCGGGGCAGCGCCTTCGGGTTCCGCAGATCAGTCTCTTCGACGCGCCGCTCTGGGCGGTTGGGGTGCTGGCCCTCTCTGTCCTAGGGATGGGAGCCTCATTTGCCGCTGTGCCCGAGTCGCAGCTACTCCGGACTGTCTCCGTCACGCTCTTTTTGGCGGTAAGGATCATCTTCTTGATCCAAGGTCTTGGCGTGATCTTGGGATTGCTCGGCCGCTGGCGCATAGGGTGCTTCGGGCGGTTCGCCGTCATCATGGTTGCAACTTGGCTTGAGGTGATGTTCGTTGTGAGCATCATCGGCCTCATCGATGTGTGGGCCAACTTCCGCAAACTTCCGCGGGATGGTTCGCACAACGAGGCACACACGTAAGAAATGCGTCGCGCGTGCGACGCGCAGGATAGGAGATCTCATGAAAGTCATTCTTCTTGGTGAGATCAAGGGCAAGGGTGGCGAGGGCGACATCGTAGACGTCGCTCAGGGTTACGCCGAGAACTACCTTTTCCCGAAGAAGCTCGCCGTTGCGGCGACGAAGGGCGAGCTGAAGCAGCTCGAGCAGCGCCGCAACAACATCGCCAAGCGCGAGGAGAAGCGTCTTGCCGACGCCAACTCGCTCAAGGCGAACCTCGACGGCAAGCAGGTTACTGTTGACGTCAAGGTCGGCGACGAGGGCATCCTCTTCGGTTCGGTTACCGCCGCCATGGTTGCCGACGCCGTCAAGGACCAGCTCGGCGTCGAGATTGACCGCAAGCGCGTTGAGCTCGGCAAGCCCATCAAGGTTGCCGGCGCCCACACCGTGGCCATCTCGCTCTACCGCGAGATTCGCGCCGAGGTCGTCGTGCTCGTTGGCGTGACCGCCGAGGAGCTCGCCGCGGAGTCCGAGACTGCTGAGACCGAGGCTGAGGCCGAGGCCGAGGTGGCTGAGGAGGCTACCGAGGAAGCTGCTGAGTAGCAGACGCTGCAGCAACAGCGCTCACCACGCCCGCTGCCGGGGGTTCTCGGCGGCGGGCGTTTTGCGTCATGCCGCGAGGCGGTGAGTCGGGCGCATCGGAGGCGCGCATCTCGGCGGCTGCGGCTTCACCGGTTCGAGCGCCCGCGAAGCTGCCGTTCGCGCGGAACTCGGATGGACGGGGCGGCTCCTTAAAAGCTCGCGTGCGCAAACATTCAACATTCAAGAAAAGGTTGAAAGTTTCTCTTGACAAATCGAGAGAGTAAGAAATCAACAGGTCAACGGTTGAAAACTCAATATGAGCCAGATTCGATAGCAAGTTTTTCACAAGCCTTAATAAAGAGCAGACGGTATCGCGTACGGTGGTTATCCTGCGCAATGTATAAAACAACGCCAACTACCTGCACGTTCACTAAATACACAAATATGTATGTGTAATAGAACGGCAAAAAGACGGTAAGAAGTGAATAACAGCAGGTAAAGAGTATAGCTGTTGAAAACTCGGTATGATGGGCCTGTCGAATTGTGGAAAATGTTGAAAACTGGTATTCCCGCTGAAAGCCGGGGCAGGGTTGTCCACATCTGGATGTGGAAAGAAAAAGGTGCAGAGAGCAGGGGAACGAGCCCTCTGCTCGGCAGCGGAATACTCTACCATGGGTGCTCGTAGGTTATCTGCTGGGCGGCGTTTTGCACGTCGCCTCGTGTTCGAGAAAGGCATGAGCGTGTCGCCGAATGATTACGCCCCCCTTGCCGTAGACCGTGGGGCCCATCAAGGCCTTCCCAATAACACCGAGGCCGAGGCCAACGTGCTCTCCGCCATGCTGCTTTCGCCGGACGTGGTGGACGATGCCATCTCCGAGCTCCGGATCGACGACTTCTATCGCCCCGCGCATCGCGAGCTCTTCGTTGCGATGGTTTCCATGAACGAGCGGGCCATTCCCATCGATTCCATTTCGGTGGTGGATTTCCTCGCTTCTGAGGATAAGCTGTCTGCCGTGGGCGGCGAGGCGTACATTCTCGAGCTCGTGGGCAACACCATCTCGCTTGCCAACTGGCAGCACCATGCCGAGATCGTGCGTCGCGACTCGCTCCTCCGAGAGCTCATCAAAGCCGCCGGACAGATCAGCGAGCTTGCCTACGATGCGCCGCTCGATGCGAAAGAGGCTGTCGACCAAGCCGAGAGCCTCGTGCTCAAGATTACGGACCGCGAGGTGTCGAGCGCGTATCGCTCTCTTACGGACTTCATGATCGAAGCCTACAACGAGGCGGCCGAGATTGCGGCGGCCGGCGGGCAGGCACACGGCGTTGCCACCGGCTTTCCGAGCCTCGATCGCTTGTTGCTCGGCATGCGCGAGGGCCAGCTCATCATCTTGGGCGCCCGTCCTGCCGTTGGTAAGACGTCCTTCGCCCTCAACCTTGCGCTCAATGCGGCTGCCGACGGTTGCACCGTGGGCTTCTTCTCGCTCGAGATGAGCGGAAAAGAAATCGCGCAGCGTCTTATCTGCGCGCATGCAGCGCTCTCCATCTCCGATTTTCGCACGGGCCGCATCTCGCCCGAGCAATGGGCGAACATCAACGAGGCTACGCAGGAACTTTCGAAGCTCGATATCCTTATCGACGATACGCCGGGCACCACCATCACCGAGATTCGCGCCAAGGCGCGCCGCATGCTCCACAACAAGGAGCGGGCCGTCATCATCCTCGACTACCTGCAGCTGGTGAGCCCCCCGGCGGGTCGTCGTGCCGAGAACCGCGCGGTCGAGGTCTCGGAGATGAGCCGTGCCCTCAAGATTATGGCGAAGGATCTCGGCGTGCCCGTCATCTCGCTCTCGCAGCTTTCCCGTGCGGTCGAGAGCCGTACCGGGAAACGCCCCCAGCTTTCTGACCTGCGCGAATCGGGCTCGATCGAGCAGGACGCCGACATCGTCATGTTTCTCGACCGTTCGGCCGACGAGCAGGAGGCGTCGCGCGACGACCGCCCGGACGAGGGCGTGACGCGCGTCATCGTGGCGAAGAACCGTTCCGGCCCTATCGGCGATGTGGACCTGGCGTTCGTGCCCGCATCCACGAAGTTCTATGAGCTTGATGGGATACATGGCGAGGGCTAGCCTGAACGCCTGTTCCGGTGGATATAATAGTGCCTGTTGTATAGTGCGCCGGGCTCCTGCGTTGGCCTATGGGCTGGCGAGCGGGCTGGGTGCGAGGGCGCTCGACACGGTACGGGTTGAGTAGCCTGATCGGTGAGGAGTAATTCATGAGCTCGACAGTGCTGGTTGGAACCCAGTGGGGCGATGAGGGCAAGGGCAAGATCTGCGACCTGATTGCTCGGGACTTCGACTGCGTCGTGCGGTATCAGGGCGGCAACAACGCGGGGCACACCATCGTGGTGGGTGATCGCAAGTACGGCCTGCACCAGGTTCCCTCGGGCATCATGTATCCGGAGTGCATCTCGGTGATCGGCAATGGCTGCGTGGTCAACCCCAAAGTGCTGCTCGAAGAGATCGATATGTTCGAGGCCGATGGCATCTCCACGGCCAACCTCAAGGTCTCGGGCAACGCGCACGTCATCATGCCCTACCACATGGACCTCGACGGCGCCTACGAGGCGCTCCTCGGGTCTCACAACATCGGCACCACGAAGCGCGGCATTGGCCCGTGCTATCAGGACAAGATGGCGCGCATTGGCCTGCGCATGCAGGACATGCTCGACGAGGCTACCTTCCGCGACAAGCTCGCACGCGTCCTTGACCGCGTGAACCCGCAACTGGAGAAGATCTTCGGCCTGCCCACCTACACGGTAGACCAGATCTGCGATGAGTATCTGCCCATGGCCGAGCGCCTGCGCCCGTATATCTGCGAGAGTTCCCGCCTGCTCAACGATCTTATCGAGGAGGGCAAGTCGGTGCTCTTCGAGGGTGCTCAGGCGACGCTCCTCGATATCGACCACGGTACCTATCCGTACGTTACGTCGTCTAACTGCACCGCTGGCGGTGCCGTGACCGGTTCTGGCGTGGGCCCCGGCAACATCGAGCGCGTACTCGGCATCATGAAGGCCTACATCACCCGCGTGGGCTCTGGCCCCATGCCCACCGAGCTGGCATACGAAACCGATGCCGGCCACACCCTCACCGAGGAGGGGTACGAGTACGGCGTGACCACCGGCCGCCGTCGTCGCTGTGGCTGGTTCGACGGCGTGATCGCCAACTACTCGGCTCGCGTGAACGGGCTCACCCATATCGCGCTCACCAAGCTCGACGTGCTTTCCGCGTTCGATACCATCAAAGTCTGCGTTGCCTACGACTGCGATGGCGAGCGCTACACCACGGTGCCGGAGCACGAGGCGGCGTTTGCCAACGCCGTGCCGGTTTATGAGGAGCTGCCCGGCTGGAAGTGCGACATCACGGCATGCCGTTCCTTTGACGAGCTGCCGCAGGAGGCGCGTGATTACGTTGCGCGCATCGAGGAGCTTGCCCATGCCGAGGTTGCGTTCGTGTCGGTTGGCCCCGATCGCGAGCAGACCATCAACCGTTCCTGGAAGTAGGGGCGCCGCGTCGCGAGTGCTTGAAAACACGAATATGGTCGCCGGGGGAGGGGCCGTGAACAAGTTCGCCATCGTTTTGGATAGTGCCGCCGATCTGCCTGCTGCATTGGTGGAGAAGTACGACCTGCGCGTGGTGCCGCTGCACGTCGCTTTCGGGACGACGGAGTATGCTGACGGGGTTGATATCAAGATCGAGGAGTTCCTCGATAAACTCGAGGCGGCGGAGAACCTGCCCATCACCTCGCAGCCGGCGCCGGCAGATTTCCTTGACACGTACAACGCCCTTGCCGACGAGGGCTATACGGAGATCCTCTCCATCCACCTCTCCGCGGCGCTTTCGGGTACCTACGAGACTGCGCGTGCCGCTGCGGCCCATGTTGCGAAGCAGCGGGGCATTCGCATTGAAGCATTCGATTCCCGCTCCGCTACGGTTGGCCAAGGGGCAATGGTGCTCGAGGCTGCTTGTATCGCCCGTGCCGGCGGCACGCTCGACGAGGCGCTCGAGCGCATCGCAAACGTGCGGCGCACGCACCGCATCTACTTCATTCCCGATTCGCTCGCAAACCTGGTGAAGGGCGGGCGCGCCAGCAAATTGCAAGGCATGGCCACCTCGCTTCTGAACCTCAAGATCGTGGTAACGCTTACCGAGACCGGCGCGATTGAAGTGCTGCACAAGGCCAAGGGCATGAAGAACGCGGTGAGTTACATCGTGGACCTCATGGCCGAGCAGTCCCGCGAGATGGGCCCGCTTGTGTACTATAAGCTCCATACCAAGGCCTATAAAGCGTTGGAATTCATGGATCAGGCGCTCGATAAGACCGATGCCTCGCTGCGTTTCCTTACCATGGGGACCATTGGCCCGACCATCGCCACGCACGTGGGGCTTCGTGCCGTGGGGCTCTTTGCATACCCGGAGGAGTTCCACAATCCTGAGCTCGACGATATCGCCGAGTACCTAACGCCGTCGTTCTAAGGGCGAGATGGGGTTCATTTTGGGACGGGGTCAAAATGGACCATGTTGCTTATTCGCCCCGCTGACATGCTCCAAGCCTCGCCGTTACAAGGAGGAACCATGACCGAGACCACCAAGACCATCGACATCCTGCTTTTGGGAAGCGGCGGCCGCGAGCATGCGCTCGCGAAGAAGCTTGCCGAGTCTCCGCGCTGTGGAACGCTCTACATCGCGCCGGGTAACGGAGGCACGCTGCAGGAGGGTGTGAACGTGGCGCTTGCCGAGGACGATCCGGAGGCGGTGGCCGCCTTTGCCCGCGAGGAGGGCATCGGGCTCGTGGTGATCGGTCCCGAGGCCCCGCTCGTTGCCGGTGTTGCCGACGCCGTGCGCGCGGCTGGTATCGCCTGCTTTGGGCCTGGCGCCGAGGGTGCGCAGATGGAGGGCTCCAAGCGCTTTTCGAAGGAGCTCATGGAGCGTGCCGGCATTCCCACGGCAGCGTACGGCTCTTTTACCGACGAGGAGGCGGCGCTCGCCTATGTTCGCGAGCAGGGTGCCCCGCTCGTGGTGAAGGCAGATGGCCTGGCAGCTGGTAAGGGCGTGGTCGTGGCTACCGAGCAGGGCCAGGCTGAGGAGGCGGTCCGCGAGTGCTTTGCCGGAGCCTTCGGCGATGCGGGTTCCACCGTGGTCATCGAGGAGTGCCTGACCGGCCCCGAGTGCTCGCTTCTGGCCTTTACCGACGGCAAGACCGTGCGGCCCATGGCTACCGCCCAGGACCATAAGCGCGCCCTTGAGGGCGACCGTGGCCCCAACACGGGCGGCATGGGCGTGTATAGCCCGGTGCCCATCGTGACCGACGAGGAGCTCGCCGTCATGAAGCAGGTCATGGTCGATACCGTGGCCGAGCTCGCTGCGGAGGGGATTGACTACCGCGGCTGCCTGTACGGCGGGTTCATGCTTACGCCAGAAGGGCCCAAGGTACTCGAGTTCAACGCGCGCTTCGGCGACCCGGAGACCCAGGTGATTCTGCCGCGCCTGGAGAACGATCTGGTAGATGTCATGCTCGCCTGCGCCGAGCAGCGCTTGGACGATGTTGAGCTGTCTTGGCGCGATGAGTGGGCCGTGGCCGTGGTCCTCACGAGCGCGGGCTATCCGGGCAGCTACGAGAAGGGCAAGGTTATCACCGGCGTTGAAGATGCCGATGCTTTGGACGGGGTGACCGTCTACCATGCGGGTACCGCGGTGACCGATGCGGGCGAGCTCGTGACGAGCGGTGGCCGCGTGCTGGCTGTTACAGCGCTCGGGGATACCTTCGAGGCGGCTCGCGATTTGGCCTATGCTGCCTGCGAGAAGATTGACTTCGAGGGCAAGACGCTCCGCCACGATATCGGTCTCAAGGCGCTCCGCGGTCGCGAGGCGTGGGGCTAGGTGAGGTGAACGCGGCGGCTGCGCTCCGCCCAGCTGCTCTGCCCGTCCTAGTAAAACCGTTCACCATCGTGCCGAGTGCGGCCATTTGGTCGCACTCGGCACTTTTGTGAACAATTGGCTGGCCCGCCCGTCCGGAAGCGCCGCGGGGTGCGCCGCGATTGGCCCGCCCCGGAGCAAAAGTCCCGCCAAAGGATCGGATTTTCATCGATGGGCCGGATAGACCGCGCCGCGGGCTCAAGGGAGTCGCAGGTCAGGGCGCCGCTCCCATGCCGGCTACCGCGCGTGCGCCCAAAAATCCGATCCTTTGGCGGGACTTTTACGTGGCATCGCGCGCGTCGGGGCGGTTTTGCGATGAGCGGCCGCCCGGAGCAGGCGCTTGGCTGGGACTATCGGGTGTTGAGTGCATCCATCCAGGCGATTGCGGCCTGGTATGCCTCCATGCCTGCGGGGTTGGTTACATCTCGGTCAAAATCATGAGGGAGGTAATAGGCGCTTTTCATGCGCGCGTGCGCCGCCTGGCGCGAAAGCTGCTTGGACACGCGATAGGGGACGTCTTCATCGCCGGTACTCGCTGCGATGAAGAGCGGCGGAAGCGCCGCGAGGTCGTCGGCGGAGAGGGACCAGGACGCGATGGAACGTTCGGGGGTGGTTCCGTCGAGCCCCATGAGGGCGAGCCATGCCCCTTCATGCTGGCGCGCATAGACGTACAGTGCGTACCGGAGCGCCTTTGGCCCCGAGGTTGGAGCTCCACCGCGCTCTACGATGCGCTCTACCTCGCCGAGGGAGACCTCCGGTAAAGCCAGATAGGCGCTTGCGGGCTCGGAGACCCAAGGCTCGCCCAGGTTGTAGTAGCCATAAAAGCTCATGATACCAGCGGGCTGCGGAAGGTCTTGGTCGCGCAGCCTGATCTCGTGTGCGAGAAGCAATGCGAGGTACGCGCCTGCCGAGCGCCCAAAAAGAAGATAGTCGATGCATTCGCCGCGCTCGATGGGCCCTGCGACCTCGGTGCGCCAGGTTTCGTAGAGGGCGTCGACGATATCCGGCAGCGCGGTCTCGGGTGCAAGGGGGTAGTCGGCGCACACGAGCGTGGAGCCCGCGTCGGTGATTGCCCGGACATAGGGAGAGGGCAAGTCGTCGCGCTCTCCGTAGACCAGGCCACCGCCGTGCAGGTAAAACACGATGCGCCGCGCATCGTTTGAAGCGGTCGGGCGATATACGGTAACGGGGCAAGCCATAGCCTATCCTTTCTCAATCAAAGAGGCGCCGTGTCGAAGGAACGCTTGAATCTCAGGAGTGCCGTGCTGGGGGCGTCGTACCGGAGGGAAGCCGCACCGAAAGGGCACCGTGCCGAAGGGCACCGTGCCAAAGGGTAGCGCGCCAAAGGAGTAAACCCTCGAAAGGACGCTGCTCCGGCGGGCGCCGCCCCCGGCCGCTTGCTGCGCTTGGAGCGGCAACTCCGCGGCGCTAGGAATCCTTGCGTAGCGTGTAGATCTTGTCAGCCAACACAACCTGCAGGTAGTCGTCGGGGTCGCGAACGTCAACACCGTAGATCTTCCGCACGCGCTCAACGCGGTAGCGCACCGTCTTGGGGTGCAGGTACAGCTGCTCGGCGGTCTTGGGATAGCTCATGCCGTTCGCACAGAGGCTCACGACCGTCTGGAACAGGTCGGGGGCGTCTTGATGCAGCGTGCTGAGGCGGGGGTCAATATACGTGTCGAGCTGCGACGGGTCGTCCACGCCCAGTAAGAGCTTGTATAGGCCCAGATCGTCGTAGCGAACCTCAAAGTCGCCCTGCGTCTCATCGAAGAGCCGGTATGCGTTCATCACCTCGTTGTTGATGGCTGGCAGCGAGTATCGGTCGGTGGCCGAGCTGATCACCGCGAGGTGCGTGAAGAGCGGGAGAATCGAAGAGTTGTGCAGGTCGGCGAGAACGTTCCGCACGGTGTCGAGGGAAAAGCCCGAGTTTTCGCTCCGCACGTTGTGCAGAAAGACGATGCGGTCGCCGTTCACGAAGTACACGATGCCTGGATAGGATGCCCGCAGGCTCCGACGCAGGGCTTGCAGCAGTTCGTCGATGCGGTCGGCATCGATGGGATCGACTACGCGCGTGCGTACGAGCAGCGCCTCGTACAAGGGGTACCGATCGATGCCGAGCAGCGCAAGCGCGGAGTCTATGCGCTCGTGCGAGCCGAAGCGATCGAGCAGCAGGTCGTGCACGGTGTTGTTGTTCTGGTAGAAGAGCTTTTGCTTGATGGCGTTCTGCTTCAAGATTTCCATCTGCAGCAGGCTCACGATGTTCTCGACGGTCATGGTGTCGAGCGGCGTGAGCTCGCGGTCAGCGTTATGGATGATGAGGTAGTAGTCCACCCCATCAGAGCTGGGTATGCGCACAGCGAGTGCCTGAACGGTCTGCGGTTGGTGCGAGGCGCCGAACCCCTTGTCGTAGAAGAGTTTCGCATCGAAGTAGGCGTGCGTCTGGTAGGCCTCGGGCTCGCGCCTGTTGAACGAATAGCCGGTGAATTCGGTGAGTGTCTGCTCGGTGCCGGTGCGGCGGTCGCGCACGGTATCGAAGTATGTGACCTCTGCATGCAGGGCGTTTTTGAGCGGGCTCAAGATATAGGGTATTGACGGCTGCTTGAGCGCAAGCGCCATGAGGTGCTTGTGCACGTCGAAGAAGCGATTGAGCAGGGTAAGGTTTGAGTCCAGGATATGCCCCAGCACGTCGAGCAGAATGGACTCGTATTTAACCTGCGGCGCGAGCTTGATGAGCGGCAGGTCGAAATCGTCGCAGAGCTCGATGATGCGCTCCGGGGCCTCAACCATAAGGCGCTCCGGCTTGAACACCAGAGCGCCGATGCCGATGGAGCTCATGGTGCGGAAGAACATCACCGTCTCGCTTTCGGAGAGGTGCTCCAGCGCGTAGAAGCTCGAGATGATGAGCTGGCCGCGTTTGCCCCAGTTTTCGATATCGATTGCCTCGAGCACCATGGCGCCGGTGATCTCGTTATCCATGCCGGTCTTACCGGCGATGATGCTCGCTCCTTCAAACGATGGGAGCAGCAAGATCTCTCTCACTATCACGGGGAGCCTCTTTCCACAGCCTCTCTTTCAGTATACGAACGCGCTGCAGCAGGTCATTTCCGCTCTGGATAAAGAAACGGATGTTTTCCTATCCTCCTCGCCAATGAAAAGAAAAAGCCCAGATGATTCAATGCGAGGGTGTAGGGGAGGGCCGTCACCCGGGAAGACGGTCGCCCCTGATCCTTCAGGAAGTTGCAGAAAAGGAGGAGACGATGCTCAAGACTGTGGTCAAGCCAAATTCGTATCAGGACTCCATCAACCTGATGCTGCTGACCAACAAGATTAACACCCTCGACGGTGTCATCCAGAGCCAAATCATGATGGGCACCGACGCGAACAAGGATATCTTCTTTAACGCTGGCCTGCTTACCGATGAGGCCAAGGCTGCGAACCCGAGCGACATGGTCATCGTCGTCGAGACCGACGACGAGGCCGTGGTAGACACCGTACTCGCTGAGACCGAGGCCTTCCTCGCCGACCTTTCGGTCAAGAAGGAGGCCGCCGGCGGCCCCGCTGAGGCGACCAGCTGGGAGGAGGCCATCGCGCAGTTGCCCGACGCCAACATGGCGCTCTTCTCCATCCCTGGCGAATATGCTGCTCCCGAGCTTGAGCGCGCGCTCGACCTGGGTCTCAACGTGTTCAGCTTCACCGACAACGTTGCGCTCGAGGACGAGGTTCGCCTGAAGCAGAAGGCGCACGAGAAGGGCCTGCTCTTCATGGGTCCCGACTGCGGCACCGGTGTTATCTCGAGCGTGCCGATCGCCTTCACCAACGTCATCAACCCGGGCAACATCGGCATCGTGGGCGCTTCCGGCACGGGCATCCAGGAGGTCACCTGCATGATCGACCGCTTGGGCGGCGGTTGCGTGCACGCCATCGGCACCGGTGGCCGCGACCTCAACGAGAAGGTCGGCGCGGTGACGGTAAAGGACGCCATCGTGGCGCTCGAGCATCACGATCCCACCGACGTCATCTGCGTCATCTCTAAGCCGCCTGCGCCTGCCGTGCGTGATGAGGTCGTTGACCTGCTGGAGAAGTGCACCAAGCCGGTCGTCGCCATCTTCATCGGCGAGAAGCCCGAGGCGCATCAGGGCAAGGTCTACCTCGCGCACACGCTTGAGGAGTGCGCGCGCATCGCCGTCGACCTCGCGAACGGTGCCGAGGTTAAGAAGAACTATCTCGAGCCGCTCAACCTTACCGTTGACGAACCGCTCGGCGCCGACAAGACCGTGATCGGCCTGTACTCCGGCGGCACCCTCGCCGGCGAGGCTGCCATGATGATCACCGAGGCACTCGACCTCGGCGAGATCATCAAGGAGGACGGCTACATGCTGCGCCATGGCGGCTACGACGTGATCGACCTTGGCGACGACGTGTACACCCAGGGCCGCCCGCATCCCATGATCGACCCGGACGTCCGCATCAAGATGATGCGCGATTATGCCGCTATGGACACCACCGGCGTCATCGTCTTCGACTGCGTGCTGGGCTACGGCTGCCATCCGGATATGGCCTCCGCGCTCGCGCCCGTCATCGCCGAGTGCAAGGCGGCCGCCGCGGCCGAGGGTCGCGACCTGCACTTCGTGGGCACCGTCGTGGGCACGAGCCACGACCCGCAGGACTACGAGCGCTCCATCAAGATCCTCGAGGACGCTGGCGCCATCATGGAGGAATCCAACGCCATGGCCGTCCGCGCCGCGCTTGCCATGAAGGGCGTGGAGTTCACCGAGGAGGACCGCGAGGTCGTGCCGTATGAGGTCAAGGACGACTCGCCTCTGCCCGAGCCGAGCGAGGCCGTCATGGAGCTTCTCACCACCAAGCCGCGCGTGATCAACGTGGGCGTGGAGAGCTTCAACGACCCGCTGCGCGCCTACGGTGCCAAGAGCGTCCAGTACACCTGGAAGCCCATGGCCGGCGGCAACAAGCGGATGATTCACCTGCTCACCGAGCTCGCCAAGGTCGAGGGTATCGACGAGGCCAACGAGCGCATCTGCCAGCGCTTCAAGGAGAGCCAGCCGCAGCTCGTGGACGTCGTGGTGGCCAAGGACGTCATCCCCGAGCTCAACCGCGAGAAGAAGACGCTCCTGCATGCAGGCCCCCCGATCACCTGGGAGAACATGCAGGGACCCATGCGCGGTTCGTGCATCGGCGCTGCGCTCTTCGAGGGTTGGGCTGAGACGGAGGAAGAGGCCGTCAAGATGCTCGAGGCCGGCGAGGTCGAGTTCATCCCCTGCCACCACTGCCATGCCGTAGGCCCCATGGGCGGCATCACCTCCGCCAACATGGCCGTGCTCAAGGTCGTGAACCTTGCGGACGACACCACCGCCTACTGCACCATGAACGAGGGCATCGGCAAGGTGCTGCGCTTCGGCGCGTACAGCCAGGAGGTCGTCGACCGCCTGCACTGGATGGCCGACGAGCTCGGCCCCGTGCTCTCCAAGGCGCTCAAGCTCTCCGATGGCGGCATCAACCTCAACGTGCTCATTGCGCGCGCCATCACCCAGGGCGACGAGTTCCATCAGCGCAACATGGCCGCGACCCTGAATCTCCTCAAGGAGCTGGCGCCGCTCATCGTGAAGACGGATGCTTCCGAGGACGCCAAGGAGCGCGTGATCCAGTTCCTGGCCGACACTGATCAGTTCTTCCTGAACATCATGATGGCCATGGGCAAGGCAATCGTTGACTACGTGCGCAAGGACGAGGAGGGTTGCGTGGTCTCGACCATGACCCGCAACGGCTATGAGTTCGGCGTGCGCGTGACCGGTCTCGGTGACGAGTGGTTCTGCGCTCCGGTGAACACGCCCATGGGCCTGTACTTCACCGGATTCACGGCTGAGGATGGTTGCCCCGACAACGGCGACTCCTCCATTACCGAGACCGTGGGCGTGGGCGGCATGGCCATGGTCGCGGCGCCCGGCGTGACCCGCTTCGTTGGTGCCGGCGGGTTCGAGGACGCGCTCAACATCTCCAACGAGATGGAGCAGATCTGCGTCGAGCACAATCCCAACTGGTCCATCCCCACGTGGGACTTCAAGGGTACGTGCCTCGGCATCGATATCCGCAAGGTCGTGGCCACGGGCATCACTCCGATCATCAACACCGGTATCGCCCACAAGAAGGCGGGCATCGGCCAGGTAGGTGCCGGTACGGTGCGCGCGCCGCTCGCGTGCTTCGAGAAGGCGCTCGAGGCGTACTGCGCCAAGCTCGGCATCGAGTAGACGGGCGAGGTTGCTATGGGCATCACCTCTGTGAGCGACTACGCATGGGGTCACCTGCCGCAGCACGCGACGGGAACGGTGCACAGCGTATTCTCTTCGAGCTTGAATGTTGAGCTCGACGGGCTGCTGCTGCATCTGGGGAGCAGCGACGCGCCGCTCTCCTGCCTGGGTGCGAACGTCGACGCAGAGGAGATGCCCGCGCTCGTGGGTTCCGCGGTGCAGGGGGACCGCGCCGTCTTTCGCGATGGGGTTCTGCGCATCTACAGCCGTGCGCGGGTGAGTGAGCTCGAGCTCTCCGCCGCGCCGGTGCGCTGCATGCGCGTCCCCGAGCTTGCCGGTGCGTTCCCGAACGATATCGATGCCGCCCTGCTGCGCGAGATCGGTGCCCTCGGCCTTGCCGACCGCACCGGGCTGCCGTGGCCGGATCGGTCGCGGAGCGCCGTGTCCGAGCTCGCTCGATTCTCGGCCATGTGTCGTCGTGTGCTTGACAAGGGAGAACGGTCTTGCGGCGATGCGCAGGTTGAGGCTGCGGAGCGTGCTATGCACGGAGCCGTCGAATACCTGGTGGGTAGGGGCCTCGGCCTCACCCCGTCGGGCGATGACGTGCTCATGGGTTTTGGCACGGCGCTTCGTTTCCTGTATTGCGGGGACGTTTCGAGTATGGCACAAGCCTTTTTCGAGACGGTATCAAGTGTGGTTCCCGGTAAAACCACCGCGGTGAGTGAGGCATATTACCGGGCCATGGGGGAGGGGTACGCAAACGAGGACTACCTCGATCTGCTCGCCGTAGTGCGCGCGATGGACGAGCAGGCGCTCCCCGATGCGCTGGCACGGGTGCTCGAGCTCGGGCACACCTCGGGGGCCGACAGCCTCCTGGGTTTCGGCGCGGCGTTTTGTTGTTTGTTGTAAGCCGGGCTATCTCGGCTTTGTTGGAAAGGAAGGCATAATGGCAGAAGTCAAGAAGAAAATCGACCTGACCGTCCTCATGTTGATTTCTATGGCTCTTGCGGTCATTGCCGGTCTCGTCGTTGGCGAGCCCATGACCCAGCTCCAGTTCATCGGCGATATCTTCTTCGCCCTCATCCAGATGTCCATCCCGATCTTCGTGCTGGCCACCGTGGTCAAGTCCGTGGGTGGCCTCACCCCGCAGACGCTTTCCGGTATTGCCGGCAAGGGCGTCATCATCTTCATCGTATCCTCGGGTATCGCTGCTGCGCTCGGCATTGCCCTCGGCGTCATCTTCCAGCCTGGTGCCAGCGCTGGCACCGATGCCGTCATGGCAGCTGCCGGCTACGACGGCGAGGCTGTTGAGATGATGACCATCCAAGACACCCTCACCGGGTTCTTCGGTACCAACATCGTGGCTTCGCTTGCTAACGGCTCCATGATCCAGATCATCATCTTCGCCGTCGCCCTCGGCCTGGTCATCAGCTTCTGGCGCCAGACCCACGACGAGTGCAAGCTCTATGACATCATCAGCGAGACCTCCGACCTGCTGCTCAACATCATCCGCGGCGTCATGACGATCGCTCCCATCGGCATCTTCTGCTACGTTTCCTCCATGGTCGCCTCCGTGGGCATGACCGTTCTGGTTCCGCTGGCGAAGTACTTCCTCGTGATGGCGTTCGGCATGGTCATCATGTTCGTTGCCTACTGCATCATCTGCGGTGCTTACTGCAGGGTGAACCCGGTCAAGCTGGCCGGCAAGCTGGTCCGCACGCTCGTGACCGCCTTCACCACCATCTCTTCTGCCGTGACGCTCCCCACCGCTATGGAGGATGCCAAGAAGAAGATCGGCATCCGCGAGGACGTCTGCGACGTGCTTCTGCCGCTCGGCGTGCCGCTGAATTCCAACGGCGTGGCCATCCACATGACCGTGGATGCCCTCTGCATCGCCCAGCTCTATGGCATCGCGTTCGGTCCTTCTGACTTCCTGACCTGCTGGCTCATCTGCACCATGATCTCGTTCGTGAACGCGGCAACCCCGGGCGCCTCGCTCGTGTCGCTCACCATGATGATCCCGGCGCTCGGCCTGCCCATGGAGGCCATCGGCATCTTCGGCGGTCTCGAGTACCCCACCGGTGCCACCCGCACCCCGCTGAATGTTACCGGCGACGTGTTCGCCGCCATGCTCGTGGCCGGCCCCGACGGCATCGATCACGACATATTCGACGGCAAAAAGGAGTATCAGGAAGCTGCCTAGCGCGTAGCTGCTGTATCTAGCGAGGGCGCCGCGCACACGTCTCCTCTTGGCGACGCCCTCCGCTTATCGCGGGCTTTGCCCGCGGTGCCTTGAGTGTACCAAGGTTGGTCCCCACTCGGACCTAAAAGCCTTGTGCTGCATGCCTACGGGCTGCAGCCGCCCGGGATGTCCCCTTGGCCTTCCGGGTGTGTTTCATCCGCCTACGTGGGGAAGAGTGGTTTCCCCGGGGATGTGATTCTATGACAACCGAATCTGTCAACCCACCTAAGCGCTTTAAGTACAACGCAACGCTCGCCATCGTGGTCGCCATGGTCGCCGGATATATCGTCGGCGTTATTGGCGGGGAGAGCCTCTCCCAGATCCAATTCATCGGTGACGTCTTCTTCAGGCTCGTACAGATGGGCATCGTTCCCTTCGTGATGTGCACCATCATCGAGGCAGTGGGCGGCCTCACCGCGCGCGATCTCTCCGGTATCGGCGTCAAGGGCATCGCGTGGTTCGCAGGGTCATCGATCCTCGCCGCCTCTTGCGGTGTCGCCGCGGCGACGATTTTCCAGCCGGGTGCCGGCCTTGCCGACGCGGCCCTGGTCCAGGAGGCGACGTACGATGCTTCCAGCACGACCGCTGTCACTGTTCAGGATACGATTACCAACTTCTTCAGCAGCAACATCGTTTCATCGATGGGCGCGGGTGCCATGGTGCCTTGCATCGTGTTCTCCATCGCGCTCGGCCTGGCGATCAGCTGGTGGCGCAGCAACCATGAGGGCGAGCCTTGCCCTGTGTTCGATTTCATCGCGCAGTTTGGCGAGCTTCTGCTCGTCGTTATTCGCGGCGTCATGACCATCGCGCCCATCGGCATCTTCTGCTATGTGTCATCGATGGTGGGGCAGCTCGGCCCCGAGGTGTTGATTCCGCTCCTCAAGTACCTCCTGGTGCTCGGAGGCACGGTGTTCGCATTCCTCGTACTGTGGATCATCGTGGTGTGCGTGCGCTGTTCGCTCAGCCCTGCCGTGCTCATCCGCCACATCTGGCGCATGTCCTTTATGGCGATCGCGACCATATCCTCTGCGGTGACCCTGCCGGTCGAAATGGACGATGCCAAGAACAAGATTGGCGTTCGCGAAGATATCGCGGACCTCGTTCTTCCGCTTGGCATGCCGCTCAACTCAAACGGCGCTTCTATCCACCTCGCGGTGACGGCCATCACGATCGCGCAGATCTACGGCATGACCTTCGGTGGGCTTGACTTCGTATTCCTTACCGTGATCTCGACCCTGCTCTCGCTGGCAAACGCTGTGGCGCCGGGTGCGGACATCGTGTCTCTTACGATGATCGTCCCGCAGCTGGGGCTCCCGCTTTCGAGCATCGGTATCTTTGCGGGGCTCACGTATCCGGTCGGTGCGATCCGCACCATCCTGAATGTGGACTCCGATGTGTTCTGCGCCATGATGGTGGCAGCGGGCGAGAAGGACGGTATTGACCGCGACGTGTTCTACGGGAAAAAGGCGCTCGAGAAGTAATCGAGTGGACTGCCTGATTGCGTATCGCGCGTTGCATCGCCTGAGCTGGCGGACGTACACGCCATGTCGTCCGCCCGCTTGTGCCAAGGTATCAAGCTCTGTGCTCGATGTGCGGGCACGGGCGTATCGTAAGGAGGCTTTCATGCTTGTTACTCGTGACGAACTCAAAGAACTCATGAAGAAGAAGTTCATGGCCGCCGGCATGCATGAGAACCATGCCGACGACATGGCAGAGGTGCTCGCGTGGTCGAGCGAGCGCGGCCTGCACAGCCATGGCGAGGTGCGCGTTGAGTACTACACCGAGCGCATCTCCAAGGGCGGCATGACCATCGATCCCAAGGTTACGTGGACGCAGACCGGACCGTGTTCGGGCATTCTCGACGCTGACAACGGCTGCGGTTACCCCTTCGCGATCGAGGGTATGCAGAAGGCCATCGACATGGCCAAGGAGAACGGCATCGGCTTCGTGGGCGTGGCGAACGTCTCGCACACCGGCGCGATCGGCTATTACACCGAGATGGCCGCCAAGCAGGGCATGATCGGTCTTTCCTGCACGCAGTCCGACCCGATGGTCATCCCGTATGGCGGTGCAGAGCCGTTCTACGGCACGAACCCCATCGCGCTCGCGGCTCCTACGGCCGACGACCGCATCGTGAGCTTCGATATGGCCACGACCGTGCAGGCGTGGGGGAAGATCCTCGACGCCAAGAGCGCCGGCCGCTCCATTCCCGAGGGCTGGGCGGTTGACGAGGACGGCAGCCCGGTAACCGATCCGCACAAGGTGAACGCGCTGGTTGCCATTGCCGGCCCCAAGGGCTATGGCCTCATGATGATGGTCGATATCCTTTCCGGCGTGCTGCTCGGCGTGCCTGCGGGCAAGCACGTCTCGTCTATGTACCACGACCTTTCTGAGGGCCGCCGTCTGGGTCACCTCAATGTGGCGATCAACCCCGAGTTCTTCTGCGGTGCCGACGAGTTCCGCGCGCACATGTCCGAGGTGCTCGACGAGCTAAACGCCGTCAAGCCGGGCGTGGGCTTCGATAAGGTGTACTGGCCTGGTCAGCGCGCTCAGATGCGCATCCAGGCCACCAAAGATGCCGGAGGCATCGAGATCGTGGATGACATCTACGATTACCTTGTTTCCGACGACCTGTATCGCCATAGTTGGGACCACAAGAACCGCTTTGCCGAGTAGCAAGATCACGCGTGCGAGGCACGAGATGTGCTGTTGCGATGCCGCCGACGCTTGCGCCGCAGGCGGGCACCTTAGCGTCGTGTGAGGCGCGCTGCGCATTGCATTGATTTGGTGCCGATTGGAATCGCACTGCAGCGCGATTCGCGGATCGCGCTGCAGTGCATAGCGCGAGCTGCGATGCGGCGCGAATCGCGGGTCGCATCGCAGCTATTTGACGAAGACGGGCTGCTGCAGGCAGCCTGGGGTGGCCCGTCTCGTGCTTCCCGCAAAATTGTCGTAATGAATATACAAAATTTGACTCTACTCTGTACTTTTCCTACGACAATTTTTTAAATCCTAGCGAATGAAATCCAGCTGAGCAGCTAATGCCAGCTGACTGTAAGTTACGAAAGGAAGTTTTCCATGTCCAAGCCTCTTGGCAAACCCGACCGTATCGTCGTCGCGCTCGGCGGCAATGCGCTGGGTAATACGCCCGCGGAGCAAATTGAGCGCGTGAACAATGCCGCCCATGCGCTGCTCGGACTCATCGAGCAGGGCAACGAGATCATCATCACCCATGGCAACGGCCCGCAGGTCGGCATGATCCAGAACGCCTTCGCAGCTGCGCACGATGCTATCGGGACGCCTGAGATGGACCTGCCCGAGTGCGGCGCCATGAGCCAGGGCTACATCGGCTACCACCTGCAGCAGGGCATCGGCCGCGAGATGCACAAGCGCTACAAGCGCTGGCACGTGGCCACCGTGGTTACCCAGATCGAGGTCGACCCGGAGGATCCGAGCTTCCAGAACCCCACCAAGCCCATCGGCCCGTTCTATACCGAGGAGCAGGCCAACGAGATCATGGCGGCAGAGCCGGACAAGGTTTTCGTGGACGATTCCGGCCGCGGCTGGCGCCGCGTCGTGGCGAGCCCCGACCCCAAGAAGATCGTCGAGGCGCCCTCGATTCTTAATTTGCTCGACAACGAGTTCATCGTCATCGCCTGTGGAGGCGGCGGCATCCCCGTGGTTCGCGACTACGATAACAAGGGCTGCTACAAGGGTGTGGCAGCGGTAATCGACAAGGATGCCGGCGGCGAGCTGCTGGCCGAGGACTGCGATGCCGACGTGCTCTTCCTGCTCACCGCTGTGGAGCACGTGGCTGTGAACTTCGGTACGCCTGATCAGCGCGACCTGACCGACCTGACCGCCGACGAGGCCGAGAAGCTCGCCGACGAGGGCCAGTTCGGCAAGGGTTCCATGGAGCCGAAGGTCCGCGCCGCCATCAAGTTCGCCCGCAGCCGCAAGGGCCGCACCTGCATCATCGGCGCGCTCGACAAGGCCGCCGAGACTATGTCCGGTCTATCTGGCACCCGCATCCACGGCTAAAATGTCGTGGTCATAGGGCGGGGATTATCGCCTGCCATGGCGGGCCGGCAGTGCGTTGCGCTGCCGGCCCGCTTCTGGTTGCGGCCCGGGGCGCTCTGTGGGGTGCGGCGCGTGGGGGTATAGCGCAAAAACGCGTCGCGCGTGGGTCTGGTGCAGGGCGCATCGCGGGTGCACGTAGCGCGGAGGCACTCAAAGAAGGCAGGGGTGCTCGCGGAAGGGTGCATAACCTTGACGAATGCGCGCACAAACTTGCCAAGTGCTGCCATTTCAGGGCACTCAGCAAGTTTGTGCGCGCATTCGTCAAGTTTGTGAACGATTGGCCTGCCATCCTGCCCGGATGCGCCGCGGGATGCGCTGCAATCGGCCCGCCCCGGAGCAAAAGTCCCGCCAAAGGATCGGATTTACATCGATGGGCCGGATAGACCCCGATGCGGGCTCAGGGAATCCGCAGGTCAAAGCGTTGGCCTCTCGGTGGCTACCGCGCGTGCGCCCAAAAATCCGATCCTTTGGCGGGACTTTTGCATGGCATCGCGCGCTAACGCCCCACGAACGGCTTTTTTCGGGCCCGTCGGCGCTTTTCCCGGCCGGGCGGGGGTCGCGGTCCATCCGGGCTGCCGGCGGGGGCGCCGGAAGGCGGCCCGGCGTGCCGTGGGACCAAATATAAAACAATGCATGTTATGCATAAAACCGCGTTCAGCAATGAGGGGATGCGCGGAGGGGAGAAAAGCGCTTCGTTTGATGCGCAAGGTCCTTCTTTACCGTCGCTTTACCTCGAAAAAGTGGAGCATCACGAAACCACGACACGGCGATACGCTGAGCGGCAAATACCTACCGCTCATCCGTTATCTAGTCCCTCTAAACTCTAAATATGAATAAAAACGGGCATCTCGAGAATATAATGCAAGCCTACCCGAGTGACTTGGGTGGAATTGCATGAACGTTTTTACAAACTTTCGGCGGAAAGGAATGACCATGTCCAAGCCCATCGGCAAGCCCGATCGTATCGTCGTCGCGCTCGGCGGCAACGCCCTCGGCGACACCCCCCAGGAGCAGATCGAGAAGGTCGGCCACGCCGCCCACGCGCTGCTCGGCCTCATCGAGCAGGGCAACGAGATCATCATCACCCACGGCAACGGCCCGCAGGTCGGCATGATCCAGAACGCCTTCGCCGCCGCGCACGACGCCATCGGCACCCCCTCCATGGACCTGCCCGAGTGCGGCGCCATGAGCCAGGGCTACATCGGCTACCACCTGCAGCAGGGCATCGGCCGCGAGATGCATCGCCGCTACAAGCGCTGGCACGCCGCCACGGTCGTGACCCAGATTGAGTGCGACCCGGACGATCCGGCGTTCCAGAACCCCACCAAGCCCATCGGCCCGTTCTACACCGAGGAGCAGGCCAAGGCGCTCATGGAGGAGAACCCCGAGATGACCTTCGTCGAGGACTCCGGCCGCGGTTGGCGCCGCGTCGTGGCGAGCCCCGAGCCCAAGAAGATCGTCGAGGCCGATTCCATCCTCAACCTTCTTGACAACGAGTTCATCGTCATCGCCTGCGGTGGCGGCGGCATCCCCGTGGTGCGCGATTACAACAACAAGGGCTGCTACAAGGGCGTGGCCGCCGTTATCGACAAGGACATGGGCGGCGAGCTCCTCGCCGAGGATTGCGACGCCCAGGTGCTCTTCCTGCTCACCGCCGTCGAGCACGTGGCCATCAACTTTGGCAAGCCCGACCAGCAGGACCTGACCGAGATCAGCGCCGACGAGGCCGAGAAGCTCGCCGACGAGGGCCAGTTCGGCAAGGGCTCCATGGAGCCGAAGGTCCGCGCCGCCATCAAGTTCGCCCGCAGCCGCAAGGGCCGCGTGTGCATCATCGGCGCGCTCGACAAGGCCGCCGAGACCATGGCTGGCCTCTCCGGCACCCGCATCTACGCGTAAGCGCCTGCGATTACCCTACATCGCGTGTCTCTTGGAGGCTCCAACCTGGTTGGGGCCTCCGTTTTGTTTAGAAGCCCTCTTCTCCAATGATTGGGCGCTGCGCCCGTTGGGCCATAGCGGTAGGGGCCGTCTTATTCCTGCGCCAGCTGATGCTCTCGCAGGTACTATGGGGTTGGGCATGCGCTCATCGCAGACTTTTTATCGTGGCTCTTGGCGCCTACCACACGGTGAACTCGGCGTTATCGGTATCCCAGTGCACGTCGCGAACATAGTCTCGAACGGCAGCGGCGTCGCGAGCCTTGAGAAGGTCGAGGATGTGCTGATGCTCATCGTTGGCCTTGAGCAGCAGCTTGGTGGTCATTTCTCGGTCAACAGTGCTGTAGCCGCGCTTGATGAAGCAGCGCTCGAGCTGCGTCATGAGGTCCATGAGGCGCTGGTTCCCGCATTTCTGGACATAGCTGTAATGGAATTCGCGCTGCAAGTCGTCGTATTTGAGGATGAGGCCACTCGATATGGCGAGATCCATAGACCCCACAAGGAACTGCATCTGGGCAAGGTCTTGCTCGGTGAGCTGGGGGCATGCCAAGAAGGCAGCCTGCCCGTCGAGGGGACCGATGACCTCGAACACCTCGAGTGCCCGTTGGCGATCGAAACCGCGTACGCGGAAGCCGCGCCTGGGTTGGTTGTCGAGGTAGCCATCGCTTGCGAGCTGGATGAGCGCTTCTCGAACCGGCGTGCGCGAAACCCCCATCGCATCGCAGATGGCTTGTTCGCTCACACGGTCTCCGGCGGAGAGCTCTCCGCTGTCGATGCGCCCGGCAATGTAGCTGTATACATTATCCTTGAGCGAGCTGCGTGGGGTGTCCACGGTCGCCTCCCTTCGGTGGATGGGCGATTGCGGCATGTTGATGCGCCTGCAACAGCATACAACAGACTGTTGCTGGATGGATAGCATGAGCATTCCAAGCATTCTTAAATGTATATTGTCGACTAATAGAGACAGAAATATAAAAGCAAGTAAATAGAATGAACCATTCACCGAGCAACAGATACCACTCATAATTGTATACAATATACAAAGCAGAGAATCACTCATAGAATGAGGTCAGCGAGACGGGGTGAAGGAAACCCCGCAAACCTTCTCAAGGAGGACCTCATCATGACCAAGTTCAGCCACGTCATCATCCGTCGTCCCGGCAAGTCGCTTAGCAACGGCATCACGAGCGCGCCGGAGCTCGGCCAGCCCATTTACGAGCGCGCCATCGAGGAGCACTACGACTACGAGCACGCTCTCGAGCAGTGCGGCGTTGACGTCACGGTGCTTCCCGCTCTCGAGCAGTACCCCGACAGCTGCTTCGTCGAGGATCCCGCGGTCATCACCCGTTGCGGCGCCATCATCACCAATCCGGGTGCCGACTCCCGCAACGGCGAGAAGGACGAGATTGAGCCGGTCGTTCGTCGGTTCTTCGACGACGAGCATGTGAAGCACATCGTGAGCCCCGGTACCCTCGATGGCGGCGACGTCATGATGGTGGGCGACCACTTCTACGTGGGCCGCTCCGCGCGCACCAACGAGGAGGGCATCCGCCAGTTCATCGAGATCCTCGAGGGCTGGGGACTCGAGGGCTCCGAGGTTCCGCTGGAGGAGGTCCTGCACCTCAAGACCGGCGTGAACTACATCGAGAACAACAACATGCTGGTTTCGGGCGAGTTCATCGACAAGCCGGACTTTGCCCAGTACAACAAGATCGTTGTGCCCGAGGAAGAGGCCTACGGTGCCAACTGCATCTGGGTGAACGACACCGTCATCGTTGCCGAGGGCTACCCGACCGTGCTCAAGGCGGTCCAGGACCTGGGCTACAAGACGCTCGTGGTCGATACCTCCGAGTACCGCAAGGTCGACGGCGGCCTTTCCTGCCTGTCGCTGCGTTTCTAAGGTGTTCTTTTCGGGGGTCGGCCTGCGTGTCGGCCCCTTTTTACGTCTACGCAAGTAGGGAAAGGAGCTCGTATGGCACAGGACCATGAGGTCGTCGAGCGCGTTGGCGACGACGGTATCATCGATCCTAACGGTCTCGATCTTTTCCGCCTCACGATGATGGTCATTACCGCGAGTATCTGCGGCGGCATCTTCTCGCTCGCGGGCGATATGGCCGCTGGCGGTGCGAACTCCGGCGCCGTCATCGTCTCGTGGGCCATCTGTTTCATTGGCGTGTTCGCACTCATGATGGTATTCAACGGCCTGTCGCAAGCGCGCCCTGATCTTACGGGCGGCATCTATGCGTATGCCGCTGCAGGATTTGGCGATTACGTAGGCTTTAATTCCGCTTGGGGCTATTGGATCAGCGCTTGCCTCTCGAACGTGAGCTTCGCATTGCTGCTCTTCAGCGCGCTGGGGTATTTCTTCCCGGTGTTCGGCGAGGGCAACAACATGATTTCAATCATCTGCGCGAGCGTGTTCCTGTGGTTCCTCACGTTCTTGGTGACGCGCGGGGTCAAGGAGGCCGCTGGCATCAACACGATCGTTACGCTGGCGAAACTCGTTCCGCTCGGCATGTTCGTGTTGTCCATCGTGCTTCTGGGCAAATTTAACCCGGACATCTTCATGGATAACTTCTGGGGCGAGCCCGGAGGCCCGAGTTTTGGTGAACAGGTCGTCTCGACCATGATCGCGCTCGTCTGGGTGTTCACGGGCATCGAGGGCGCCGTCGTTATCTCGGGCCGTGCAAAATACGTGAAAGACGTAGGACGAGCGACGGCTTTCGGTTTCATCGCCGTCTTCGTGCTCTACCTCATCATCTCGCTGCTCTCCCTCGGCATCATGCCGCGCGAAGAGATGGCCCAGCTCGCAACGCCCTCCATGGCGGGCATTCTTGAGCGCGCCATCGGTCCGGTAGGGGCGGCGGTCGTAAATCTCGGCGTGGTCCTCTCGCTTGTGGGAGCCATGCTCGGGTATGTGATCATCGCTTCCGAGACACCCTTCGAGGCTGCGCGGCAGGGATCGTTCCCCAAGTCGTTCGCCAAGACCAACGATCGCGGCGCCCCGATCGTGACGGTGCTTGTAAGCTCGAGCATCACCCAGCTGTTCCTCGTGCTATCTGCGGTTGCGGCAAGTACGTACCAGTTCTTCTATTCGTGCGCAGTCAACACCATCCTCATTCCCTACGTGTGCTCCGCAGCTTATTACATGGTGATCGGCTGGAAGAACGAGCACCTGGACGGCCCTCGTGCGCCCAAGCTCGCGACTGCGCGGTTCTTCGGCACGCTCGGCTTCATCTATACGATCTTCCTTGTGTGGTCTACGGGTCTTCAAGGCGTGATGATCACGACGATCCTGTTTGCTCCGGGCATCTTGGTGTATGCGGCAGGAGAGAAGGGGCGCGGCAAGCCGGTGCTTCCTGCTGCGCATGACAAGGTCATAGCCTTGGTGGTCGTCATCGTTGCTCTTATCTCGCTGTACCTGCATTTTTCTGGGATTGCCCCGATCGTGTAGGCGAGCGGCGTCCGGTGGGCGCCAGAAAACCTGCTGTTTGGCGATTGCCTGCTCCTATGGGGGCGATGGTGAGGCTACACTTTAGTCCAAGAAAGCGGCGCGCCCTGGGTGGCGCGTCGCCTTGGATTCGCACAACGCGCCTCGGGGCTACGGGGTCTATCGAGCGCGGGAAGGGGAGGTTGACATGTACTGTCCTCACTGTGGTTCGCAATTGCCAGACGGCGCTGCATTTTGCGGGCATTGCGGCAAGCCGGTAGCGCCCCAGCCTGTTGCGGGCGCAGCCCAGCCCACCGCGAGCTCGCCCCAGCCTGCTCCGGCGCCCTCGCCAGTTTCGGGGCCGCAATCTGCGCCTCCGTTCACCGCAGCTCCCGGCTCCGTCCCGCCGGGTGTTCCGCCGGCGCCAGCGGGCCAAAGCCCCTTCGATGTCAAGCCGTCAAAAAAGCCGTTCCGTGTGACCCGTGGCATGACCATCGGCATCTTGGCGGTCGCCGTGGTTGCCGTAGTGGCCATCGTGCTTGCGGTCTCCGGCGTATTTGGCGGCGGGGCGCACAAGAGCGCGCAGGGTATCGCCGACCAGACAGACGCCCTCTTCGACGACCTTATGCAGAGCGACTTCGATTCTGTTGCGTTCGAGAAGTTCGGCGGCGGCATCATCGACCTTTTTCCGCCTGAGTTCGTAGACGCATCGCTCGAGGAGAGCGGCCGCACGCGTGAAGAGTTGACCCAGTACATGGGCAGCTCGCTCGGCGGTAGCATGGAATACTATGGGTCAACGCTTTCAAGCTATACGGACATGTTCGCCATCTCGATCGACGTGGAGCTGGGCGATAGGCTCGATAGCTACGACATAGAGAGCATCAACGATACCCTTGCGTCAAGCGGATGCGACGACGTCGTTACCGAGGGCTACTATCTTACTGGCGAGGTCTCCGTTACCTTTAACGAGGGTTATGAAGGCTATAGCGCCGGTGAAACCGAGAGCGAGGATATGGGGAATATCGGCTTGTGCGCGATCAAGATTGGCAATTCCTGGTACCTCTGGCCCGGAGTGTACTAGCGCGCCGCGCACCGGCTGTTGAGCTGGTTCTGCATAACGATTAGGCGGGTGGCTCCGGTTCATATCGGGGCCGCCCGCTTCGCGTTGGCGGGCGCGAGCCCCGCAAAACGGCCTCGGCACATCTCGGGGCCGCTTGCTATGCGGTGAAGGCCCAGCATGCGGTGGTCTGGCCCAAAATGCGGTCGACGCTCCACTTCTGCGCGCTCCGCAGGCTGCTGTTGGGGTCGTGAACCGTGAGCATGCCTGCATCGTCGATGCCGGAAAGTACGATGAAGTGGCCCACCGAGGTGAAGTCGCCAGGAGCCACGGCGCAGATGACCGGCTGCCCCGCTTCGAGCGCCGTAGATATCGCGTTTGGCGTGAGTTCGAGTTCTCGGCTGGAGAACCCAAGCTTGCTCGGCATCTCGGTCATGAAGCGCCACTCCGTTGCGCCGGTTGGCGCGTAACTGCCTGCGTCGGCGCGTGCGCACATGTCGGCGGGCGTGAGGTCGGTGTTGCCTGTTAGGTAAATGTAGACCATGGTGAGGCAGGTGGGGCCGCAGCCGTTGAGCGCCACGGTGGCTCCCGCGTAGGGCTTCTGGGCCCAGAGCGGGTCGGTCTGGAAAAGGTAGGGCATGCTGCCCTGTTGCCACGATGAGCGCTGCGTGGACGCAGGGAGCTGCCCTATGCTCATGGGGGTGAGGTCGAGAAGCTTCGCCTCGGTAGCGGCGTCCGCGCCAGCCGAAGGCACGAAGAAAACGGTTGAGGCGAGCGTGAGCACCAGAGCACCTATGCAGGACGGCGCGAGCACGGCGCGCAGCCGAACGGGTTGACGGCGCCCCCGTCTACTCCACGAGCTGCCCCGATAGGAGCCCCGTGCGAACGTGCTGCGCCCAGAGCGCGGCGCACCGACCGACCAGCGGCGGCACGATGAGAATACAGCGTGAGGGTTTCGCCGGCCAAACAAGCGGTCGAACAGCTTGCTCACGGCGCTTCCCAGCGCGCCTACGAGGGCGGCCGCGATCATGGCGATGGTGCCTAAGATGCGCACGGCCCTGTTGGCGGTAGGGGGATAGGATCCGGTGGGGCCTCTTCGGGGGTCTACTGCCCGCCCAGCAGCCCGCCCGGCATTGCGCATGGGCGCGTGCCCGTTGCGCCCGGGAACATGGTTGCGTTCGCGTGCCGGGATGCGCCCGCCGCGCGATTCCGGGCTGCGAGGGCTTCCAGCATCGCCGCGTTGCTCCCGGCGACGTCGGACCCCTCCGCCGCCGGGCGATTCCTGGCACAGGCTTCCGGCTTCGCCTCGCTGGACGCGGCGGGGCATGGCGTCGTTGGGGGAGGGACGACCTCTGCGTTCGTGGCGGGATGCAGCCCCGCTGCCTTTGGTGGAGCGGCCGTGATGCATGGCGCTATGCCCGCTGCGATGGCCGGGAGCGCCGGGCTGGCGTTCGGCTTGACGTTCTCTAGGGGCGGGCGCCCCCGCCGGCTCCTGTTCGTGAGGGAAGGCCGCGTTTTGGTGCGGCGGGCGATAGGAGGCGAGGCGTGCCGATCGGGGCGTGGGCATCCCAACGCCCGTATCCGAGCCGTGGGGTGCCTGGCCCTGTGGATGGCTATCCGCTTCGTCGCGTTGTCCCTGTGGCACGGCGACGCACCTCCCTCCCAACATTTGCATGTTTACGCACCATGGTATCGCATCGTCGCAGGGTTTCCCGGCAATTCCGGCGGGCATCGTATGAGCGGTATGTTTCCCCGGGCATTGGCGGGTATCTTGCGGTTCGCGTTGGGCATAATGGAACAGAACGACTCGGAGGCGCATGGCAGCATGGGAATACGCCCGCTGCCGCGGTGCGCGGGAAGGGGCGACATGCCTGCACTCATCACCCATCACCTTTTTGGCGAGGAAAGCATCGATAGGTTACCGGCGGGAATCATCGGAAGCGATGATGAGCGCATGGCGTTTCTGCTGGCAAACCAAGGCCCTGATCCATTCTTCTTCCGCGTGCGCACGCCGCATATCGCCGAGTGCATGGGGCTCGCCCAGGCCATGCATCGTTGCCGCATCTCCCAGCAGTTCGCGGCGCTGCGCGACGGGGTGTCGCGTCTGCGCCAGCACGATGCCCAGATTGGCCGTGCCTTCGCTTTGGGCATGCTCTCTCATTACGTGCTCGACCGTAATGCCCATCCGTTTGTCTACGCCCAGCAATGGGGCGTGCAGGAGGTCGATGAGACGCTCGAAGATGCGGGGAGCCAGGTGCATGCCATCATCGAAAGCGACCTGGACGTCCTTATGCTCCAGATTAAGCGCGGGGGCGCAACTACGGAGGACTGCCCGCCTGCATGCGAGCTCGTGACGACCGATCGTATCAACAAGGTTGCCGGAACGCTTATGAGCCATACAGCGCTCAGCGTATTCGGTCTTTCGGTGGGAGCTCCCGAGTACGGCGGCGCCGTGGCCGACATGAAGCTCGTCTACCAGCTCGTCGAGCCGGCGAACGCACCGATCTCGCAGGTTCTCGGGCTCATCGAGGGAGCCGTGCGCGGCCATTCGCTGCTGGCTTCGCTCGCGCACCGGGTGACTACCGAGCCTCCGCTTCGTGCGGGTAACATGGGGCACTTGGAGTGGGAGAATCCGTTCACCAGGGCGGTCTCGTTCGAGAGCTTCCCCGAGGTGTTCGACCGGGCGCTGGACGATTACGAAGGTGCTGCGCGCGCCTTCGTGGACGGGGTTCCCATGGAAGAGGTCACGAACCGCGTGAACTATTCGGGTCGCCCCCTGCCCGATGACGAGGAGCTTGACCAGGACGATTAGGGCGGTTAGGCGCTGGTTTGCAAAAACAGGACAGAGGGAATTTTGCATAGATGGCCATCTATGCAAAATTCCCTCTGTCCTGTTTTTGCAATCTCACCTTTACCAAATCTTGACCGCGTAATCGCTGCTGGTGCCGTACCATATAAGGCTGTTTTGCATGCGCCTCGCGCGTGCGCATGGGGAAGGAAGCAGTCATGAAATACACCAAGCAGGAACGCAACTGGGTCATGTACGACGTGGGCAATTCTGCCCTCGTCCTCTTCAACACGTCGGTCGTGCCCATCTACTTCGACGCGATCAACACGGGGGCCTCCTCTGCGGAGCTCGTGACCGCATGGGCAAACGCCCAGACGGTGGCGTCGCTCGTGGTGGCGCTGCTCATGCCCGTGTTGGGGTCGCTCGCCGATTATGCGGGTAACAAGATCAAGTTCTTCCTCGGCTTCTTCCTCACGGGTCTCGTGCTCTGCTTCGCGCAGGCTATCCCCATGGGTGCCATGCCGTTCCTCGTGGTGTACGTGTTGTGCACCATCGGGCTCAACTCGTCGATGACGTTCTACGACGCCATGCTCCCCGATATCACCACCGACGATCGCATGGACACCGTGTCTTCCTCCGGGTACGCGTGGGGCTACATCGGGTCGTGCGTGCCGTTCATCGTGTGCATCCTGCTCATTTTGGTTGGGCCCTCGGCCCTCGGCCTCGACATGCTGTTCTGCGTGCAGGTTTCGTTTATCATCACGGGCATTTGGTGGCTTGCGTTCACCGTGCCGCTCGTGCGCACGTATAAGCAGCGTTACGCCAAGGAGCTCGCACCTGGCGAGACGTTCGGCGGAGAGGTGGTCAAGACCATCCGCGGCCTCGGCACCACGATGCGCCGCATCGCTCAGGACCGGGCGATTCTCATCTACATGATCGCCTTCTTCTTCTACATCGACGGCGTGCATACGGTCATCTCGATGGCGACAACCTACGGTACGTCGCTCGGCCTCGATTCGACCGCGCTCATCCTGGCCCTGCTCGTCACGCAGTTTGTGGCGTTCCCCTCCGCGATTGCGTATGGATCGCTTGCCAAGAAGTATGGAACCCTGCGCATGATTCTCATCGCGGTTGCTGCCTACGTGGGCATCGTGCTCTTCGCGGCGTTCTTCCTCAAGAGCGAGGTGGAGTTCTGGATTCTCGCTGTGGTGGTGGGTATGTTCCAGGGCGGTATCCAGGCGCTCTCGCGCAGCTATTTCGGCAAGCTCATCCCCAAGGAGCGTTCGAACGAGTATTACGGCTTCTTTGATATCTTCGGGCGCTATGCGAGCGTCATGGGAACTCTGCTAGTATCTGTCGTGACATCGCTCACGGGGGATGCTTCTTTAGGAGTGCTTTCCATCGGGATCCTGTTGGTCGTGGGCTTTGTCATGCTCATCAGGCTCTCCCGAATCAAGGGCCTGGCGTAGGGCCGGGCGCGACGGCCCTGGTGGTCTCTTTTGGGACGGGTCTGTTTTGACCCATTTGAGTCGTTTTGGGACGGGTCCGTTTTGACCCACCACGGCCGAGGTGGCCCAAATGGATCAAAACAGACCCGTCCCAAAAGAGACCACCCGCCAGCGCGTCTGATGAGCATTCAAGTAAAGCCCTCCAACATAGAAGGTGAATGCTCATGAAATCGAATGAAGTCGCCCGTATAGGGGTCATCGCCGCCGTGTACGCGGCATGCACGCTCATCGCGCTGCTCTTCCTTGGCAGCCTGGCCTGGGGTCCCATCCAATTCCGCGTGTCCGAGGCGCTCTGCGCGCTCGCGCTCTTCACCCCGGCTGCCATTCCGGGCCTTACGCTTGGGTGCGCTATCGCCAACGTCGCCAACATCGCGCTTTCCGGCACGGGCATGCTCGGCCTGCTCGATGTGGTCTTCGGCTCGCTCGCCACGTTTGCGGGCGCCTGCTTTACCTGGAAGATGAGGAAGCATCCTCTCGTGGCGCTCGCCGGCCCGGTGATTGCCAACGCCCTCATCGTCCCTGCCTATCTGCCCATTCTTTTGCAGGCAACCGGCTTCTACACGATTCCCTTCACGTCCATATCCCTCGATGGCGCCTGGCCTCTCATGTATCTCTTTGGACTGGTGACCACGGGCGCTGGCGAAGCGGTTATCATGTATGTGCTGGGATATCCGTTGAGTAAGTCGCTTGCTCGCACGCCGTACTTCAAGGCGGATTCGCCCTTTGCGGAAGCGCGGGGCGCCTCGCATTAGCGATTGGGGGATCGCTCGGGGCAGCCAATCGCTTCTCGCGGCGATATCTCGCACGCGTGCGGAAAGCCGGCGTGCTCGATGAGGCTCTGTACCTGGGGCAGGTGCAGAACCAGAGACGAGAGGTCGTGATGGACGTGGGGCCGGTTATCGTGATCCCAACGTACTGGGCAGATGTGCGGGCCGAACAGCAGGCCCCCGGCGCCTATGATCATTCGACCGATCTTAACCGCGAAGATACCGAGCTCGATCGCTGCCTTGCATCGCTTGAGAATGTGGACGATGTCGCGCCCATCGTCCTGCTCGTGGTGTGCCCGCTATCCGCCACCTCCGACGTTAGCATGCGCGTGCGGCGCATCGCCCAGGACCACCCATCGCTTGCCATTACCGTTGTGACGAACGTCGAGGCAATGCAGGTCATCGACCGCGTGGGCGAGCTCGCCCCCCGCGGGCTGGGGGAATGCGTTTCGCTGCGCGGCTATGGGGCCATCCGGAACATGGGGCTCGCGGTCGCAGCGGTGCTGGGCCACGACATCGTGGTGTTCTTGGACGACGACGAGGTCGTTACCACCGCGGATTTCATGAAGCGCGCGGTATACGCTCTTGGGCACGAGACGCGCCAAGGCCTTCCCATCCTTGCTAAGAGCGGATATTTCTTCAATGAGGAAAACTCGCCGCTTGCCGATACCTCAAAAGCGGGCATCACGAACCGCTGGTGGACCAAGCGCGTGGAATTCAACCAATGGATGCGTCGGGCGCTCGGCGGGACGCGCATCTCGCGTTCCAACTATGTGTGCGGCGGATGCTTTGCCGTGCATGCCCGCGCGTACATGCGCGTGGCGTTCGACCCGTTCATCACGCGCGGCGAGGACCTCGACTACCTTTTCAATCTTCGTCTGCACGGTCTCGATGTCTGGTTCGACAACCGGTGGTCGGTACGCCATCTTCCCCCTGCGGTCGAACAGCGCGCACCGCGCTTTATGCAGGACGTGTACCGCTGGTATTATGAACGGGCGAAGCTCGCCGATGCGAACCGTCAGAACGACCTCAACTCGGTGACGCCCGCCTCGCTCATGCCGTATCCCGGTCCGTGGATCTCGTCGGAACTCGACTCGCGCGTGCGCAAGACCGCCATCGTGCGCACGTTCTTCACGCGGGAGCATCGCGCCTACTGGGGCATATGGTGCCATGGACGCAGCAACGCGCTGCGGTATGCACGCGAGAACACTGGAAAGTATCTGCGCTTCCAAAGCTTCTGGCCCGCCATCATGGAGGGCTTGTGGCGCGACGCGCAGCTCGCGGAACTCTTCAAGGAGGCTTGATGAACCTTCGGGCCCGTGTGGCGGGAGGGCATACCGATATCCTCTCGCTGCTCTGGATGCTTGCCGTGATCGGTGCGTCCGTGGTGGCGTTCTACCTGCTCTGGTTGGTCATTGCGGGAGCGGAGTCGGTGCCGGTGACCATCGTGTGCGTGCTACTCGCCATCTTCCTGGTGGTCTTCGCCTATCGCCTGCTCAACCCGGACCGCCTGCGTTCCCAATACACCGAGGAGACGCTCTCGCTCGCTTCGGACATGCTCGAAGACATGCGCGGCGGCCTTACTCCCGAAAGCGCGGAGGCCATCTGCAGGCACCTGCTGCCCGAGACGCATGCGAGCACCATCGCAGTGACCGACGAGAGCCGCGTTCTCGCCTGCGTGGGCGACATGGCGGAGGATTTTCCTTCCGGCTCTGCCATCCATACGCCTGCGACGCATTACGTGATTGAGCACGGCATTATCCAGTCGTTCACCCAGGCGGTGGAGGTGCGTGCCGAGAACGGGCGAGCCCGGCTGATTCCTGCGGGCATCGTGGCTCCGCTCAAGGTGAGCGACCACACCGTGGGCGCGCTCAAGTTCTATTTCCGCAGCCCGCACGCGGTCAACCGCACGCAGTATGCGCTCGTGTCGGGCTTTGCCGACCTCATTTCGACGCAGCTCGCCATCCACGAGCTCGAGCTCCAGGAGGAGCTCACCGCACGCGCCGAGGTGCGCGCCCTCCAAGCGCAGATCAACCCGCATTTTCTCTTCAACACGCTCAACACCATCGCTTCCTTCACGCGCACCGATCCGGCCCGCGCGCGCGAGCTGCTGCGCGAGTTCTCTTCGTTCTACCGCTCGACGCTCGATAATTCCGGCTCGCTTATCCCCGTATCGCGCGAGATCGCGCAGACCAAGCGGTATCTCATGTTCGAGTACGCGCGGTTTGGCGACGACCGCATCGCAGCCGAATTCATCGTGGAAGACGGCGTCGAGGAGTCGCCGGTGCCCTCCTTCGTTATTCAGCCGCTCGTTGAAAACGCAGTGCGTCATGGTATGAAGGACGAGGGCACGCTGCATATTCGCGTCGCGGTGCGTTCGTGCGGCGAGGGGGCGATTTCAATCGAGGTATCCGACGACGGCGTGGGCATGAGCGAGCAGACCGCGGCGCACCTTTTCGAGGTGACGGAGCGGCCGGTCGATGTAAACGCTCCCCAAGGCGGCGGCGCTGGCGTGGCCATGCACAACATCTTCGAGCGAATTCAGCGATTCTACGGCCCCAACTCCTCTGCGCACGTTGAATCGCACCCAGGGGAGGGGACGACGATTACCTTGCATCTGGATTTGCTGGGGAGTATCTTCGTTGATGGGTAGAATGAGAACATCCGGTTCCGTTTGGGCGCACGGTTCATGCCTAGCGGTTTGCGCGGACGAAGGGAATACAACGTATGCTACGTGCGATGATCGTCGATGACGAGGCTCCTGCCCGTTCCGAGCTTAAATTTCTGCTCGAGCAAACGGGCAAGATCAGCTCGATTACCGAGGCGTCGAGTGTTCGGTCTGCTATCGAGATGCTGATGGAGAGCCGCGCCGACGTGGTGTTTCTCGATATCTCGATGCCCGGGGCATCGGGTCTGCAGCTGGCGGAGGCGCTCCACAAGCTCAAGAACCCTCCCGCGATCGTGTTCGTGACCGCGTACAGCGACCACGCGGTGGAGGCATTCGATGTCGATGCGGTCGACTACCTGCTGAAGCCCGTCGAAGAGGCGCGGCTCGACCAGGCTATCGAAAAGGTCCTCACGCGTGTGAAGCCGCAGACCGAGAGCAAGGTTTCCATCGAGCGCATCCCGGTCGAAAAGGGCGGGCGTAAGGTGCTCATTCCGGTGGACCAGATCCGCTACATCATGGCGAAGGACGACTACTCTTGCATCTTTACCGACGACGACCGCTTCCTTTCCACGACGTCGCTCGCTCAGTTTGAGGCGAAGCTCTGTGACTTCGGGTTCTTCCGCGTGCATCGTCGCTATATCGTGAATCTTGCGTGCGTCGAAGACGTCGAGACAGTGCCCTCGGGTGCCATCCAGCTGGGCATTACGGGTATGGAGGAGCGCGTACCAGTTTCTCGTCGTCGTGTGGTGCCGCTTAAAAAGGCGCTGAGTCTGTAGGGAGTGCTTGTGGAAGGGGCAACGGTGACCGAGTCGGGGCGTGTTGGGGCAGAGCACGAGGCAAAGCGGATCGATATCATCTCCGATACCCATGGGCACCTGTCGCCTGCATTGCTCGAACAGCTTGAAGGTGCCGACCTCATCATTCATGCAGGGGACATCACGTCCGAAATGGATTGGGAGCACCTCTGCACCATTGCGCCGATTCGCGGCGTGCTGGGCAACAACGATTACTACCGCGACTACGGCCCCGAGGTGCAGCGTCTGGCCCTGTTCACCTATGAGGGGCTTCGGTTTGCCGTGGCCCATTATCGCGAGGATCTTCCCGTTGACGATGTGGACGTTGCCGTGTGCGGCCACACGCACCGCTCGCGCGTGCTCGAGATGGGCGGTTGCTTGGTGGTGAACCCGGGGTCGGCAACGTTTCCGCGCGGGTCCCGCGGGGCAACGATGGCGCGCATGATGGTTTCTGCGGGCGAGGTCCTTTCGCTTAAGATCATCGATCTGGAGTAAGTTTGTGGGCGCAGCCGGCAGTCCGCCTCGCAGGTATGTCGGCCATTCTCCGTGCAGCCGCAGCCACAGCGTTCTCCTCACCGTGCGCAATAACTGTTTTTAGTTGCAGTCCCTCCTCTGAGCTGCGCTTATGGAGGCTTTTTTACATCAGCGCACTTTTCTTCAAAAATACCCTTGCGCGGCTCGTCTGCTCTTGGTACACTTGCTCACGCAGCATTTGCTGAGGGGAGTTAGCTCAGTTTGGTTAGAGCGCCGGCCTGTCACGTCGGAGGTCGCGGGTTCGAGCCCCGTACTTCCCGCCATTGCTTAGAGAGCCCCGTCATGTGCGGGGCTTTTGCTTTTAATACGCCCCGCTGTGCGATGTAGGTAACATGCTATAGTCTATGCTCGGCTTTTTCGCCTGCGCAGTCGTATAACATGGTAAGACAAGTTATCAGGCGTTCGACATCAAAAGGGGCTATGATGGACATCTCGAGGAAGACGGACTACGCGCTGCGCATTCTGTCGATTCTGGCTACGAGCGAGAGCGACCTGCTTTCTGTGCGCGTGGCCGCCGAACAAGTGGATGTTCCCTACTCCTTCGCGCGGTCTATCCAGCATGGGCTTGCTCAGGCCGGCATTGTGGAGAGCCTGCGCGGCGTCCAT
This sequence comes from Enorma shizhengliae, assembly GCF_009676995.1. Taxonomy (NCBI): domain Bacteria; kingdom Bacillati; phylum Actinomycetota; class Coriobacteriia; order Coriobacteriales; family Coriobacteriaceae; genus Enorma; species Enorma shizhengliae. The sequence goes on along the minus strand of NZ_VTFZ01000005.1, from coordinate 105,203 downwards.
GGCGGCATGCGTCTTAAGGCCGATCCTGCCGCGATCACGCTGTGCGATATCGTCGAAGCCGTGCAAGGACCATTCTGCATCAACGAGTGCACCGCGCCTGACGCCGACTGCTCGCGTATGTCTACCTGCTGTTTTCATCCGCTTTGGCTGGGAGCCGAGGCCCTTATGCGCGATTACCTCAGCTCCATCACGCTGCACGACGTTGTGACGTGGAGCCGGTTCCCCGCCGTTGACGCGAAGTTCACCGATCGCAGCGCATTTGCCTCGTATGCCGATTGCGCGTCGCTTCGCCGTCATACCGGCGCATAGGCTGGTACATGGTTTCAGAGGAATTTCGCTCGCTCATCCGCGCCGAGGGTGCGCGGTTGTACCGAGACCTTCCATGGCGCCGCACGCGCGACCCCTATCATATCTGGCTCTCGGAGGTCATGCTTCAGCAGACCCAGGTGGCACGCGTCGAGACGCGCATGCCGGCGTGGCTCGAGCGCTTTCCGAGTGTCGAGGCGCTGGCCGAAGCCCCCACCTCCGATGTGCTCGAGGCATGGCAGGGTATGGGATACAACCGCCGCGCGCTGGCGCTCAAGCGGGCGGCGCAGGAAATCATGGAGCGCTATGACGGCGCATTTCCCCGCGAAACGAAGGAGCTCGTTGCGCTGCCGGGCATAGGTCCCGCGACGGCGCAGGGCATCAGGGCTTTCGCGTTCGACCTGCCCGGTGTGTACCTCGAGACCAACGTTCGTACGGTGTTCCTGCATCACTTCTTCCCCGATGTTCCTGCGGTGCCCGACCGGGAGCTCACGCCGTTGGTGGAGGCGACCTGCCCCCTTGCCCCGGAAGGTATTGCGGCGCGGACGGACAGGGCTTCTGGGGCGGAGCGGTTTGCCGTTCCCCAGGATGCTGAAGACACGCCTCGGGCCTGGTATTATGCGCTGCTCGACTACGGAGCGTATCTTAAAAAGACGCTACCCAACCCCTCGCGTCGCTCCGCGGCGTATACGCGACAGTCCCGTTTCGAGGGATCGCGTCGCCAGAAGCGCGCAGAGGTTGTCCGGATGCTGCTCGATGCGCGCGATGCAGAGCCAGCGGGCCTTACCTTGCAGGATGTTGTGCGCGAGCTCGACCGCTTTGAAACCAAGGCGGGGCGCGGCCCGGTTGACTCCGGGTTCGTCGCTTCGATTCTCGCCGCCTTGGAGCAGGAAGGGTTCTGCTTGGCCGTCGAGAGCGATGGCGAGCGCGTTTGGATGATCGCGTAGAGGTTGCTGCTCGCCGGCTTGAAACCCGGTTTTATACCTTCGATTGAAGCGGGAAGTATCTCGTCAACGCTTTACCAGCGCTTTTGCTGTGAGAAATTCGAAATCTACGTTCGGCTGCGGGAGCATGTTGGGTTTTATCGTGCTGTGGCGTTGCATGGACGCCGACCACTTTCAACTTTTGGGCACTTCACGAGGTGCCTGTAAAGTAGACAAGTTTTCTGCGAGCAATGTACCTGCGGTTTCTCTAACAAAAAAGTCGCTCATACTTCATAAGGCAGGAAGGAAGTGCCCAAAAGTTGAATAAGCTTCATCTGACTGGCGTAATGTATGCGATTCTTTCATCTTATTAGAATTAATTCCTAATAAGTAAGAGTATAATCTACCGCAGAGGGTATAACCTCATCATAGGCGCGCCGTGGGTGCGCGAACAACGACTGCTGATGCCAGCAGGAGGGGAGAGAGTCCAATGGATTTCGAGAACTCGCAGACTAAGAAGAACCTCGAGACCGCGTTCGCCGGTGAGTCGCAGGCGCACACCAAGTATCGTTACTACTCTTCGCAGGCCAAGAAGGACGGCTACGTCCAGATCTCCGACATCTTCATGGAGACCGCCAAGAACGAGTCCGAGCACGCCAAGCTGTGGTTCAAGTATCTGCACGGCGGTGCGGTGCCGGGCACGCTCGACAACCTGAAGGACGCCGCTGCTGGCGAGAACTACGAGTGGACCACGATGTACGCCGAGTTCGCGCAGACCGCCGAGGAGGAGGGCTTCAAGGAGATCGCCGCCAAGTTCAAGGGCGTTGGCGCGGTGGAGAAGGCGCACGAGGAGCGCTATCTTAAGCTCGCCGAGCGCGTTGAGAAGGGCGAGGTCTTCGAGCGCGAGGGCGTCAAGGTTTGGAAGTGCCTGAACTGCGGCCACCTGCATGTTGGCCCCACGGCTCCGCAGCTTTGCCCTGTCTGCAACCATCCGCAGAGCTACTTCGAGGAGCAGGCGATCAACTACTAGCGTAGGCTTGGCGTTCCAACGCGTCGCCTAGGTTCTGAGGCCGTCCATGCCGTTTGTTGCATGGGCGGCCTTTTGCTTGGCGCCCTTTTGCCTGGGCGGCCCTTCGCGTGATGGCGTTTGCGTTGTGCCCTATTTGCGCACAGCTATTTCCTGCATGGCGCGACCTGCTTATGAGGCGTATCTGCCGTGTGACGCGGCCTGGCAGGGGTTGCCACCGCGGCCGTACTCGAATCGTGGTTGATGGAGCGAACTTTCGCTCGGCGTCCGCAGGGCATGCCGTTTGTCGATTTCGACGCTGGGCACGCTTGACGTGGGCTGAGCTCCGTGCCATGCTTGGCCTACCTTTCCATGCATGCCTCTCCGAGGAGGATGTTGCATGGACCTTTTTATCGAGACTCCCAAACAAGTAAATGATCGCTTGGAGCGCGAGCGTCGCTCCCAAGACGCATGGCTGCGCGCCATGCAAGAGCAGTATGCCGCGCAGCAGGCCGGGCTTGGGGCGCCTGTCGTGCAGCAGGCCGAGTACCGGGTGCCCGTCGACCGGCAGGCCGGGCACGATGCGCCCGCCGTGCAGCGGACCGGGCATGAGGAATCTTCCGAGCGGCGCCGCGCGTGCGAAACGTATTCCGAGCATCGAGGTGAACACGAGACCCCGCGCGCGCCGTCTCAAACGAGCGACGGCTATTCGGTCGCGCAAGATGCGTACCGCGAAGAGCTCGCCTTCCAACGCCGCCGGGCGCGCCGTCGTCGCATCGGTGCTTGTCTGCGCGTGCTCGCGCTCATCGTGCTCATTCCCCTTGGGCTCGCGGCGGTGTTTGTCGGGTCGTATGTTCTGACTTGCATCATCAACGGGGCCACGCCGGAAGAGGTGCTCGACGTGCTCGCTGCCATGCCCTCGCGCGTTGAGTCGTTTGTGCGCTCGGTGATGGCGATGTGAGTAGGGGCTAAGGGCGTGAACTGGGGCCGCAGCGTGTCCGGGGCAAGAGCGTGAACTAGGGGCTAGCAGCGCACGCTGGGGCAGATATCCGAGAGGGGGCATTCGCTGCAGAGCGGCTTGCGTGCATCGCAGATTTCGCGTCCGAACTTGATCCATTGGTGATTCACGTTGCGCCAATACTCTTTGGGAAGGATCTTGAGAAGGTCCTGTTCCGTTTTGAGCGGTTCCTTCTCATGGGTCTTGGGCGAGAGCTTGAGCCGGTGGGCGATGCGATTGACGTGCGTGTCGACCGCGATTCCCTCAACGATGCCAAAGCTCACATTGAGCACGATGTTGGCCGTCTTTCTCCCCACTCCAGGGAGCTTGACGAGCTCTTTCATATCGGCCGGAACGTGGCCGCCGAAATCGGCAACGATCATCTGAGCGGCCTCGACGCAGTGCTTGGCCTTCGTTTTATAGAAGCCGAGCGACTTGATTACCTCGGCGATCTCTGTGGGTGTGGCACCAGCCATGGCCTCGGGAGTAGGCCAACGGCGGAAAAGCTCCGGCGTAACTTTGTTCACCTGCGCATCGGTGGTTTGGGCAGAAAGGAGGACCGAAATGACGAGGCGGAAGGGGTTCTCGTGGTCGAGAAAGCACTCGACGGGGCCGTAGCGCCGGTCAAGCCGTTCACAGACCTCAATTGCGCGCTCGCGCTTGGCGGCGTTGGTTTCACGGGGCATGGCGAGTCCTCTCTGCGTCACTGCCAAACATGCAAGGCATCGTGCTCAGCAAGGTTGTGATGACATGGCCATCTTACCAATGTGCTTCGCCTGTTGCGAGTAGGCGACTATGTGGACGATCGGGCAAGGGCACACGGCCACACTCGGTCGGAGGAGCTGCGACGCATCGTGGTGGAGGCGAAGAGCCGCGCATCGGTATAACTGTGTGCGGCATGAATGGGATTCGGCATCGATAGGGCGTTAGGAGGTTGCGTCGTCTCCGCGCTCGTTCCTATCGGTAGCGTCTATCGCCTCCGTGTTTGAATGGATGGGTTCCAGGATTGCGCTCTCATCCAGAGCCTTGGTGTAGGAATCACCGTGCTCGATACTCGCTTCAATCCCAAGGACCTCGGCGGCATCGTCGTCGGCGAGGGCGCTGATGTCGTTGAGCTTGCGCTCAATGACATTGGTGCGCGTCGTGATGATGCTGTCGACCGTGCGGCCCGCTGTGTCAATCTGCTTACGGGCGCGGCGAAGCGCTTCTTGGTAGTTGGGAAGCTCCGCCTTAACGGCAGCGAGCACGCGAAGCACGTCGTCGGTGCGTTTTTGCAGGCGGAACGTCTGGTAGCTCATCTGCAGGCTGTTCAAGAGCGCCGCCATGGTGGAGGGGCCCGCCACGTTGACATGGTAGTCTCGCTGCAGTACCTCGACCAGTCCGGGACGATCGACTACCTCGGCATAGAGCCCTTCGAAGGGCAAAAACATGATGGCGAAGTTGGTGGTTTCGGGCACGCTGAGATACTTGCTCGAGATCTCTTTCGCCTCGCCCTTAATGCGCGTCTCGAGCGCGCGCCGTGCCGCGGCGATTGATTCAGCGTCGCCGTCGTCGAGGGCGTCGCGCAGGTGCTCGTAGGTGTCGCCGGGAAATTTGGCGTCGATGGGCAGCAGAATGGGGTCGCCGCTCTCCACGGGAAGCTTCACGGCAAATTCGACACGCTCGGAGCTTCCAGGTTTCGTCGTCACGTTTTCCAGGTATTGTTCGGGGGCGAGGATGTCCGAGAGGATGGCGCCAAGCTGCACCTCGCCAAGCATGCCGCGTGTTTTCACGTTGCTCAGCACGCGCTTGAGGTCGCCCACGCCAGAGGCGATGCTCTGCATATCGCCGAGGCCCTTATAAACAGCTTCGAGCTGATCGCTCACCTGTTTGAACGATGCCGAGAGCCGATCGTTGAGCGTGCGGGAGAGCTTTTCATCTACCGTGGCGCGCACCTGGTCGAGCTGGCGCGCGTTGTCGGTGCGGATGTCGCCCAGTTGCCGGTCAACGGTCGTTCGCATCTGGCCCAGCTGACGGTCCACGGTTTCGCGCACTTGGTCGAGACGGCCCTCGATGTTCTCGCGGTTTTGCCCGAGCTGCTGCGTGGTCTCGCGGCGAAGAGCGTCCATCTGATCCCCGGTGCGAGCGATCTGCTGCGAGACTGTATCGAAGCGCTGCTGCATGAGCGGAGTCGTGGCAGCTGCATGCTGAACGAGCGCGCCGAGGGATTGCTGGGCGCTGTCGAGCGCGCGCTGCGTTTCCTGCGCATGGTGCGTCAACTCCTGCATGTTCGCGCCCGCGGTGTTTCGGGCGTCTTCGGCCCGCGCCGACTCTCGGCGCGCCTCCATAAGGCAGATGATTGCCGCGCCGGCCGCCACAACGGCTGCAAGCGCAGCGATAAGCGCGCAAATGAGCGACAAGTCCATGCCGTATATCCTCCCGTTTTGGTTTTCCGGTTCATTATACGCGGCGCGTCTTGGGTTCGTCTGGGCGGCTTCGGTTTGCCCGTGCCTTATAGCTCGCGCGGGGCGTTTCTGCTCGGAACGCGACATGTGGCTTGTGCGAAGCGCTTCTGGTTGGGGCACGGCGCGGGGTAACAATCCGTTTCAAGTAGTGCCAATGCCTAAGGAGGCGAGTACATGGAGTATGGATACGCGCGCGTTTCGAGCCCCGATCAAAACGTTGATCGGCAGCTGGATGCGCTGCGGGCGTTCCCGGTTAAGGACAGCCATATATATGTTGACCGATATACGGGAATGAGCTTTGACCGGCCCCGGTATGGAACGCTGATGCGCCGGCTCAGGCCCGGAGATGTCGTGGTGGTCACAAGCATCGATCGTCTGGGTCGCAACTACGAGGAAATCTTGCGCCAGTGGAGAAAGCTTACCCAAGACAGGAGCGTCGACATCGTGGTGCTCGACATGCCGCTGCTCGATACACGGGGCCAAGCAGGCCTTGGGGAAGATGTAACCCGGACCTTCATATCCGATCTGCTCTTGCAATTGTTGAGCTATGTGGCGCAGGTCGAGCGCGAGAACATCAAGCGTCGACAAGCTGAGGGCATAGCTGCGGCGCGGGCACGTGGCATGCGGTTCGGTAGGCCTGAGAAGCCGCTTCCGGAAGGTGCGCTCGAGATGTTCGCGGCTGTTCGAGCGGGGGAGGTGTCCAAGACCGAGGCTGCGCGGCGTCTTGGCGTATGCCGTCGAACGCTCGATAAGTGGCTGGCGCGCGAACAGGGTTAGGGCCGCGTTCTTCTCGATGAGGGGACAAACGGCTGACGGGAAGGATTGCAGAGGGGCCGAGCTGCGTCACGTTGCCATGCAATCTCTGAGGCAAAAAGTCTGATTGCCGGGGCGTAAATCTGAAATAACGTGAAAACCTTGTATAAAAAGGTAGACTTTTTTACCACCCGACGGAAGCTGTGCAGTCTTCCGAATGGTCTTCGGCGTCTCCGCCGCTAGGCCCCTATTTCCGAATTCCCATACACCGCTCCAGGTTGTGCTTAGCCCACTATATGCCCACCCTCCAAAAAAGTCTGCCTTTTTAGCAGCGAACAAGGAGGAATGGCAGCATGAAGTTCAACGGCAAACACATCGCAATCACAGCAGGCCTGGGGGCTGTGCTGGCCTTGAGCCCTGTGGTGGGCCCGATGGCCACGGCCTTTGCTCAGAGCAACAACGGCGCGGCCGCAACGCAGGCGCAGGCTCATAGCGTCAAGGTAATTATCGATGGCGCGAATTATGGTAATTGGGGGATGCCCGATAACGCCGGTTACGTTAGCGACCTTGCGAAGGATAACGTTCCCGAGGGTTACGAATTCCTGGGCACGTGGAGTGTTGTCTGGGAGAATGGTAGTACTACCGCTGGTAAGTCTCTCGATGAGCTGGCTGAGAATTGGGGCAGCGTTACCTCCATCACGGCGGAGTACAGGGCGGTGGAGCAAGGCGGCGATGAGGGCGAGCCCGAGGAGCCTGCCGAGCAGATCAACGTCACCTTCCAATACGACAACACCTCTGTTGCCACTGTCGCAGACGAGAATGGCAACATCGACGCGGCCGGTCTTGGCCTTCCCGAGAACTACACTTGGTCTTGGACCGATTCCCAGGGCACCGTTCATGAGTTTGGCAGCGATAAGCTCGCTGGCTACATCTTCACGGAAAGCTGCACGGTAACCGGCGTTCCAGCCGAGGACCCCGAGGAGCCCGTTGATCCCGAGGATCCCGTGAATGAGTACATCACGGTGCATCTTGTTGACACCGATGGCGCTCCCATCCGCGACGTCGTGGTGCAGAACGGGACCTCCAACTGGTCTGGCGTGCTGACCAACCCCGAGAAGGACGGCTACGTCTTCGTCGGTTGGCAGCAGGAGGGTGCGTCCGATATCGTGACCGATTTGGAGAGTCTGGTTATCGCCGCCGATGAGGGCACCACGGAGCTCACGTTCAAGGCGATCTGGGAAGAGGCTACTCCCGAGCAGCGCGAGATCAAGGTCAACTACTACGACGGCGACGAGCTCCTGGGCACCGGCTCCGTCTTCAACGGCACCTCCCAGTGGAGCGGGGTCGCCAGCCCGCAGAAGGACGGCTGCACCTTCCTCGGCTGGAAGTTCGAGGGCGACGACGCGGTCTACACCGACGCCCAGCTCGACAACCTGGTCTACGCCGCCGACGAGAGCGTGACCGAGGTCAACCTCTACGCTCAGTGGGAGGAGAACCTGCCCGAGCAGCGCGAGATCAAGGTCAACTACTACGACGGCGACGAGCTCCTGGGCACCGGCTCCGTCTTCAACGGCACCTCCCAGTGGAGCGGGGTCGCCAGCCCGCAGAAGGACGGCTACACCTTCCTCGGCTGGAAGTTCGAGGGCGACGACGCGGTCTACACCGACGCCCAGCTCGACAACCTGGTCTACGCCGCCGACGAGAGCGTGACCGAGGTCAACCTCTACGCTCAGTGGGAGCAGGTGCCCGAGGATGCACGCTACGTTACCGTGCATTTCTACGATGAGTTCGGCACCTATCTGGGCGACGGCGCCGTTCTGAACGGCACGTCCGACTGGTCTGGCCCCATCGATGCTCCTGAGCTCGACGGCTACACCTTCCTCGGGTGGGCTGAGGAGGGCGGCAGCGTCTACTCGCCCGAGCTTCTCGGTCAGGTGGTCGTTTCCGTGCCCGATGATGTGACCGAGCTCACCTACATCGCTCACTATGAGAAGACGCCGGCTACCCAGACCCACAAGGTGACCTTCGATGATTGCCTGGAGAGCACCACGAACCAGGTCGTTGAGGTTGCCGATGGCGAGACCGTTGCCCGTCCGGCAGATCCGGTGTGCGAGGGCTGGACGTTCCTGGGCTGGTATACGGATACCCAGCTCACGCAGGAGTTCGACTTCTCCACTCCGGTCACTGCCGACATGACGCTCTACGCCAAGTGGCAGCAGAATGCCGAGCAGCCGGGCGAGGGCACCACGGATGATGGCACGGACGACGCTACGTCGACCGAAACTCCGACCGCAGCTGGCGAGACCATGCCCCAGACGAGCGACCTTGCTGGCATTGCCGTTGCAGTGACGGGTGCCGCGGGTGCGGGCCTTGCAGGTATTGGAGCGATCCTGGGTAAGAAGCGCCGTTAATCTGCGGTAATTCGAACACGCTGCGCTCCGATGAGGGAGCTGTCGGGCGCACGGTCATTGCATGCAGTGATGGCCGTGCGCCTTTTTTCTGGATGAGTATGCGAGGATTGCGAGAGATTCGATGGTTTCTCTTGATGGTGTGGCTGCACGGAAGGGCAATCGGCACGCGTTCGTGTGGGAGCGCGTCTATGACCTCGTTGCGCGAGATAGCGAGCATGGTGGATCGAGCCTGTTCACCAAGCAGGAGCTTGCCAAGGCGCTCGGATGCTCCGTTCGCTCGGTCGACAGGGCAATACTGCGCTTGAGGCGGGAAGGCTTCATAGAGAGCGTTCCTCGCTATGCCGAGAGCGGAGCGCAGATGGCAAATGCATATCGGCTCGTGAGGTGAGGGAGCCGTTGGGCACCATAGCGCTGGAGCAGGGCTAGGGCTAGCTTAGTGGCTTGGTGGATGAGCGCAGATGAGCGGCGGGCTCGGTGCGGCGAGCGCATGGGCGGCGGGCCCAGCGCGGCGGGCCCAGAGTGGCGAGCGCAGATGAGCGGCGAGCACGCATGCTCCTTTGGAGCACCCGTGACGGCATGCGTGACGCGAGCGCGCTTTATTGCGGCAATTTATACTATGAGCATGCTGCAGGGCCTGAAGCGGGCCTTGTCGCTGAATGTATGATCCGACGCGCGTGCGCAATGTATCGCGTACGTGCCGTTTTGCATGTCGAGGGGCTGCGAAGCTGCTCGCATGCGTTGCAGATAGGAGCTCCATGCTCATCCATCGCATTGCCGCACAGCTCTATACCGCCGGGGCGCCGCAAGTGATCGAGGCCGCGCTCGATGCGGGAAAGGACACCACGCTCGCCGTCTCGCAGTCCGGCCGAGCGCTCATGCTCGCCGCGCAGTTCGCTCGTCGGCCACGGCCTGTGGTCTATATCGTTTCCGGTGAGGAGGCCGCCGACCGCGCCGCCCGGGCGCTCGCGGCCTACGTGGGGCTCGAACACGTGGCGCGGTTTCCAGAGCGCACCGATTATCCCTGGCAGGACAAGCAGCCCGACGACGCGATTGTGGCGGCTCGATGCGCTGCGCTCGGTCGCATCGCGCGGGGCGAGGCGTGCATCATGGTTGCTTCCGCACGCGCTCTTTTGCGCTGCGTTCCGCCGGCCGAAAGCCGGTACTGGGCCTCGACCACGTTTGCCGTGGGCGAGGAGCGACCGTTCGAAGATGTGCCGCGCACGCTTGTGGGCATGGGGTACACCGCGTCCGACGCGGCCGATGTGCCGGGGCTTTTCCGCGTTCACGGCGACAGCGTAGATATCTTTCCTGCGCAGGCGCGGGAGGCGGTGCGCATCGAGTTCTTCGGCGATGAGATCGATCGTATTCGCAGGATGGTCACCTCGACGGGCCAGACCATCGGCGACGAGCAGCAGGTCGAGGTTTTCCCCTGTAGGGAACTTGCGCTTACCGACGACGCGGTGCATCGCATGCATGTCGCGCTGTATCAGGCTTCGCGCGACGACACCGCGATCGCGGCGCTTCTCGAACTCGTTGACGCGCGGGTGGTAACGCCGGAGCTTGATCGCTTCCTGCCCATCATGTACGAGGGGACCGCGAGCCCGCTTGCGCACATGAGCCCAGACGCGCTCGTGGTGCTTTCCGAGCCGCGTTCCCTGTTCGACGATTGCACGCGCGCCTATGAGGAGCTTGAACGGCGCGCTGGAGAAGCGGGGGTGAGTCATCTCGACGGGCTCTACGTGCGCCCGCAGCAGCTCGATTTTGGCAGACAGCAACGTTTGAACTACGTTTCCATCATCCGCGCGGGCGGCGCGGTTACGGCCGAGCTCAAGATCGAGCAGCCTGCGATCGCTGGGTCGGACACGAGGTTCATCTCGCGCATTCAGGAGGTCACGGCGAATCGCTTTGCGTGCGTGTTTGCCGCTCCGGATCGCGGCGCGCGCGAGTCACTCGAGCTCTCGTTTACCGATGAGGGCATCCCCTTCGAGGAATCGCTGCAGACGGCCCCCGAGAACGAAGGGGCGGTGAGCCCCGCCATCTCTGTGCGCGTGGCCGACCGTCTCAACCTTAAGCGCATCGAACGCTCGGAGAGCGCGCCGGAGCAGACCCGCCATGCCGCACCGGACGAGGCGCGCGGTTCGCATGAAACGCAGACACCCGGTGCCCAGCAGTCAAAGCATGAGTCAAAACGACCCCGTCCCAAAATGGATCAGCGTGGGGGTGGCGTGGCCGTTCCCACGCTTACGCGCGGTCGCGTGACCTTCATCGATCTGCCGCTTCCTTCTGGTGTGGTGGTGCCCGAGGCGCATCTCGCGGTGTTCTCGATAAGCGACCTCAACGCGCGCATGGACGCGCGCCGGGGCCGCCGTACGGCGCGGCGCGTTGACGTTACGGAGGTCACCTTCCCCTTCAAGCCGGGCGATTACGTTGTGCATGCCACGCATGGCATCGCGCACTTCGCGTCGATCGTGCGTCAAGAGGTGGCCGGCAAGGAGCGCGACTACTTCCTTCTGGAATATGCGGACGGCGATAAGCTTTACGTGCCGCTTGAGCAGGTCGATCGCATCAGCCGTTACGTTGGACCAGACGGGCAGAACCCCAGGCTCACGCGGCTCAACACCGCCGATTGGAGCCGGGCAACCAAAAAGGCGCGTAAGTCGGCGAAGAAGCTCGCCTTCGACCTCGTGGACCTGTATACGCGTCGCAGCTCGATCACGGGCGTGGCCTGCCCGCCAGACACGCCCGAGCAGCTCGAGATGGAGGCGAGCTTCCCGTACGAGCCCACGCACGACCAGCTAGACGCCATCTCCGACATCAAGGCGGATATGGAGGCGGCAAAGCCCATGGACCGGCTGCTCTGCGGCGACGTGGGCTTCGGAAAGACCGAGGTCGCCTTGCGTGCGGCGTTCAAATGCGTGGATAGCGGCCGGCAGGTCATGGTGCTCTGCCCAACGACGATTCTAGCCCAGCAGCACTACCAAACCTTCTTCGAGCGCTTCGCCCCGTTTGGCGTGGAGGTCGAGGTCCTCAGCCGTTTCCGCACGCCCGGGCAGCAGAAGCGCGCGCTTGCGGCCTTTGCTGAAGGCAAGCTCGACGTGCTCGTGGGCACGCACCGCCTGTTATCGAGCGATGTAAACCCGGCGAACCTCGGCCTCGTCATCATCGACGAGGAGCAGCGCTTTGGCGTGCAGCACAAGGAGCAGCTCAAGAACCTGCGCGAGCAGATCGACGTGCTCACGCTCTCGGCCACGCCCATTCCGCGCACCATGCAGATGGCGATCAGCGGCGTGCGCGACATGAGCCTTATCACGACGCCGCCCACCGGGCGCCGGCCGGTCATCGTACACGTGGGCGAGTACGACCCGGATGTGGTGAGCGCCGCCATCCGCCTGGAGCTGGGGCGCAAGGGGCAGGTGTACTACGTGAGCAACCGCGTGAAGACCATCGACGATGCGGTTGACCGTGTGCACGAGGCCGTGCCCGAGGCGCGTGTGGGCGTGGCGCACGGCAAGATGAGCCCGCGCGAGGTTGAAGACGTGATGATCGACTTCTCGATGGGGCGTATCGACGTGCTGGTGGCGACGACCATCATCGAGAGCGGCATCGACAATCCCCGTACGAACACGCTGATCATCGAGGACTCGCAGCGCCTGGGCCTCGCGCAGCTCTATCAGCTCAAGGGGCGCGTGGGCCGCAGCGCCACGCAGGCCTACGCCTACTTCATGTTCCCTGGCGAGCTTCCACTCACCCAAGAGGCGACGGAGCGCTTGACAGCGCTGAGCGAGTTCCAAGAGCTCGGAAGCGGCATGCGCATCGCCATGCGTGATCTGGAGATTCGCGGCGCCGGCTCGCTTGTGGGCGCGGAGCAGCACGGCAACCTGTCGAGCGTGGGCTTCGACCTGTTCACGCAGATGCTCGGGCAGGCCGTGGCGGAAGCGCGCGGCGAGACTTCGGGCGAGGTCGAGGTGGCGAGTGTGGCTATCAACCTGCCGGCAGATTACTATTTGGACGAGGAGTACCTACCCGAGGTCGATCGGCGCGTGCTCGTGTACCGCAAGGTCGCTGCCGCCGATACGCTTGCCGCGGTGGACGAGGCGCAGCGGGAGTGCGAAGATCGCTATGGCGAACTGCCGCTTGCGGCGCGGAACCTCTTCGATCGGGCGCGCCTGCGCATCCGTGCGGAGCGCCTGGGGCTTGAGAGTATCGCACTTTCGGCTGGACGGCTTGTGTACCAGGGGGTTGATGTGCCAAAGGCGGTCGCCTTCGACTTGCGCGATCGATTGGGTGCGGTGAACTTTCCCAAGAGCCGCAAGCTTTCGGTTCCGTATAAGGCTGGTGCGGGCGCCGGGACCGGTGTGGGGCGGGGGCTCGACGCCAACGATCCGGCGGGGCCCGTCGCCGCGGCACTCCGTGTGCTGGAGCAGTTGGGACCCAGCGGGGATGACGACTAGCGAGGGCGCGCGGCGTACCGCAGCTATGCTTTGCGGCTGCGGCAGCTGCGGCAATCGCTGCGCACTTCCGGCGCGATTGGCATCCGCGAAGCGCGGAAGTTATCGCTGAATATGCATTCTTGCGGCAATAGTATTCATGCCTGAGCTTGCTACTTATGGGTCAATGAAAAAAACGGTTAAAACGGCGGAGTTTTGAGTACCGAGCTCAGGCTTTCTACCTGCAAGAACAGTATAAAACTGCAGGTAGATAGCCTGATCAAAAGTATTGCGAAATAACTGGTTTTTCACCGCCGCATAAAGTAGGTCCTATAACCCTATACAAAGCGATGCGCTTACGGGGGCATCGGGCGCACGTTCTATCTTACTCGGCTGCTTGGCGACGGGGAGGTGGGTCCTCGAACAGAACAACAGCGTCCTTTCGGCCCTGCTACCGCCCGTCGTCCTGCATGAGTCCCTGGCGGGAGCGCCGCGCCGCCTCGCGGGCCCGGAGCTTGGCAGGGTCGGGCACAGCGGTGGGCACGGGCTCGTCCACGTGGCCGCCCCACCAGCCGCCGACGAAGTTGTCCGTGCGGAACACGTTGATGACGGCGCCGGGGTCCACCTCGCGCACGAGACGGACGATGTCCTCGGATTCGTAGGTCGAGACAACGGTGTGCAGCAGGTACATGCGCTGCCTGCTGTAGCCGCCGATTACCTCGGCGCAGCTGATGCCATGTTGGAAGCTCGCGATGTATGCGTCCATCACGGCGTCGGCGTGCCGCGTGGTGATTTGCAGCGTCACGCGGTCGTAACGGTGGTAGAAGCTGTCGATAGTCTTGGTTGCGATGAACTGGAACACGATGGAGTACGCCGCATGCTCCCAGCCAAAGAGCGCGCCGAACACTACGAGCAGGGCGCAGTTGCTGGCAAAGATGAAGCCCCAGATGGTCTTGCCGGTGCGGTTTGCCACGAGCAGCGAGATGAAGTCCGTACCGCCTGTCGATGCGCCCGCTTTGAGCGCGATGGCGATAGAAAGCCCCGAGATAAAGCCTCCGAAGACGACGAGCATAATCTGGTCGTCGAGCAACGGCTGAAAATCAAAGATGCGCAGGAACGCAGCGGAAAGCGCGACCTGCATCATGGAGAAGAAGACGAAGCGCTTGGAGATGCGGCTCCAGCAGATGAAGGCGAGTGGGATGTTGAGCGCGAGCATGCCGAGGTCGGTGGAGATGCGCACGCCGAAGAGCGCCGTGATGCGGTCGATGAGCACCGCGATGCCGGTGAAGCCACTGGGGAGCAGGTTTGCAGGGTTCACGAATGCCTGGATGAGAAAGGCCTGCAGCAGTGCAGATGCCACGACGGCACCAGCGGTGATGATGCGGCGAACGAGGGTGAGCCGTGCGAGTTCGAGGGCGCGATCGCTGAGCGATCCGGGCGCGGTGGTCATGGTGGCCTCCTTTGCTGGAGCAGGGGTATAGGAGCTTGGTGGTTGGAGCGGCCTCAAGGGCGTGTGCACGCTTGACCTTGGGCGGCGGTCATTATCGCATGCGCCGCCCCGGTATGCAGGACGGCAATAAATCTATACAAATGCGCAGGCTAGAACTGAGCGCGCGCGGGTGCGCGGGCGAGTGGAAAGGACGGGCCGGAGGGGCGGGCGAGTGGGCGGGCGCGCGGGAGGTCGGATGCGCGGGAGCGGAGGGTGAGAGGCAGGTGCGCATGCGCGCGGTGGCTTTAGCGCCCCACGCGGACGAAAAAAGGGGACGAGCCTGCTCGTCCCCTTCCGGCATATGCAGTGCATCCACGCAGTTGCTAGGCGGCGCCAGCCGACTCCTCCTCATCCTCTCCCGTCGTTGGAGAATCGGGCGAGGTCGCGGGGGTATCGGGGGTGCTGGTGTCGGGCTCCGGCCCACGCGAGATGGTGATGGTGATGGTGGTGCCAGGCATGGCAGAGCCGGTGAGGCTCTGGCTTATGACCACACCGGCATCGACGCGGCTGCTGTACTCGTATTCGCGAGACACCGAGAAGCCCGCATCCTCGAGCGCGCCGAGGGCGCTGTTCTCGCCGTCGCCAACCACATTGGGGATGCTCACGGTGCCGGGGCCGGTGGAAACGGTGTAGGTGACCGTCGAACCCTCCTCGACCTCTTCGCCCTCAGCGGGGCTCTGCTCGAAGACGGTGCCCTCTTCAGCGTCGTTGGACGCCTCGGAGGCAACGCCCACCAAGCCGGCTTCTTCAAGAAGCTTCTCTGCCTCTTCGCGCGTCCTGCCCTTTAGATCGGGTACCGTAGTGGTCTTTATCGGTTCGGGGCCACGCGAGATTTGAATCTCAACCTCATAGCCCTCTTCGACCTGAAGGCCGCCGCTCGGGGTCTGGCTCATGACCTCGCCCTCTTCGTACTCATCGCTATATCCGGACGAGGTTTTAACGCCAAGGTTAAGCGACCGAAGTTCCTCGGTTGCCTCCTCCTGCGTGTAGCCCAAGACGTTGGGCACGGTGACTGTCTTCGCTCCGCTGTTGAGGGCGCTGAAGGCAGCGAAGGCGATGACGCCGATGATCGCGAGCGCGGCCACCACGCCGGCAACGATCTTGCCCTTGCCGCCCTTTTTCTTTCCACCGTATGGGTCGGCACCGCCCGAGGCGCTCGAGCTCATGCCGGACCCGCTGCGCACCGCGGTGTTGCCGATGCCCGCCGGGCGCGCCATGGCCTGCGTCTGGTCGCTCATCACGCGCGTCTCGGTAGCGCCGGCGCCGCCCGCGGGTACCGCACCGATCACGCGCGTGGGCTCGGGGACATCCACCTGGCGCCCCGCGAGGTACGCATTCAGGGTCTGGCGCAGCTCGTCGGCCGTCTGGAAGCGGTTGGCGGGATCCTTCTCCATGCAGCGCAGGATGATGCGCTCAAGGTCGGCGTCGAGGTTGGGGTTGAGCTGCGACGGGGGAACGGGTAGCTCGTTAACCTGCTTCAGAGCAACAGAGATCGCGTCGTCGCCATCGAAGGGCACCTGGCCCGTGGCGCACTCGTACATGACCACGCCGAGCGAATAGATGTCGCTCGTGGGCCCAAGCTCTTGGCCGCGCGTCTGCTCGGGCGAGACATAGTGTGCGGTGCCGAGCACGTTGTTATCTTGCGTGAGGTGGCTGTTCTTGGCGCGGGCGATGCCGAAGTCCATCACCTTGATGTTGCCGTCGGGCAGCACCATGATGTTCTGCGGCTTGATGTCGCGGTGGATGATCTCGTGCTTATGGGCCACGGAGAGCGCGGCGCAGATCTGCGAGCCAATCTGGGCGACCTTCTTGGGGTCGAGCGCGCCGTGGCTGCGGATGCCGCTCTTGAGGTCGGTGCCGCGCAGGTACTCCATAACGATGTAATAGGTGTCGCCGTCCTTGCCCCAATCGTAGACGCCCACGATGTACGGGCTCGAGAGGCCGGCCGCCGCCTGCGCCTCCTGCTTGAAGCGGGCGGCAAAGGTCGCGTCGCCCGCATACTGGGGCAGCATGATCTTCACTGCGACCGTGCGGTTCAGCACTTGGTCTTGTGCGCGGTAGACGGTGGCCATGCCGCCCGTTCCGACTTTATCCTTGAGGAGGTACCTTCCCCCGAGTACCTGCTGCTGCATTTCTTGCTCCTATCACATCTACGTACGCCGCTCACGCGGGCGATTATTACCTAGAAGGGCGTGCTTACGCGGGTTCCCTGCGACCCGGGCCTGTGCGAGCGCCTCGGCTCGAGCACCTTAACTCGCGGCGGGTCCCCCGCGTTCGGCCTCTCGTTCTCGTGCATCCATGGCCACCCCTTACCCTTGCGCCGCGAGCGCAGCGGCGAGGACCTCGACGGCGACCGAGGCGGCCGAGACACCGTTTTCGTTGTAGTTCTCCACCACGACGGCGATGGCCACCGTCGGGGTGTCGTACGGTGCGAAGCCGATGAACGTCGAGTTCACGTTGCTGTTCGAGACCTCGGCGGTACCGGTCTTGCCGGCCACCTGCACGCCCGAAACCTGGGCGGCGGAGCCGGTGCCGTTCTCAACGACCTCGAGCATGGCCTCCTTGACCTGCGATGCCGTGGTGGAGCTCACCGCCTGGCCCAGCGAGCGAGGCTGAGTGGTGCTCACGACCGTGCCCTCGGGCGAAAGCACCTGCGAGACCACATACGGGTTCATGACGATGCCGTCGTTGGCAATGGCGGCGGCGATCACCGCGTTCTGCATGCAGGTCGTCTGCGGGCCGGGGGTGTGTCCCTGGCCCACGGGCTGGCCGGCGCCCGCCCAGCCAAGCTCCCAATCGGTCATCTCGCTTGGATCGGGCATGATGGAAGCGGTGGTCGTGAAGTCCTGGCCGAGCGACTGCCCGTAGCCGAAAGCGCGCGCGTACTGCACGAGCGTGTCGGCGCCGAGGTCGTTGGCGAGCTGGGCAAACGCGGTGTTCGCCGAGTATGCGAAGGCGCGGCGCAGGCTGATGTTGCCGTACGAGCTACCGTGCATGTTCGTGATGGGTGCCCCGCCGATCTCGATCTCGGAGGGCGCGTCGTAGGTGGTGTCGAGCGTGGCCTGCCCGCTCTCGAGCGCCGCAGAGAGCGTGACCACCTTGAAGGTCGAACCAGGCGTGTAGAGGGCCTGCGTGGCGCGGTCGTATTCGCCGCTGCCCTCGCTGCCGCTCTCGCGCACGCTTGCGATGTCGGTGTTGTCGAAGGTCGGCGCACTCGCCTTGGCGAGCACGGCGCCGGTGCGCGGGTCAAGCACGACGATCGAGCCCGAGAGCCCGTCGAGTGCCTGCTCGGCTGCTCGTTGGACGCGCGAGTTGATGGTCAGCATGACCGAGTTGCCGGGTTGGGAAACCCCCGCAAGAGAGAGCAGGGCGTTCTCCCAGCTTGAGTAGTCGACCGAGCCGGTAAGCGTATCGTTCATGGAGTTCTCCACGCCCGAGCTGCCGTAGCGCGTGGAGTAGTAGCCCACGGTGTGCGCCGCGAGGTTACCGTTGGGGTAGGAGCGCACGTAGGTGCCGTCTTCCTGCTGGATCGACTCGGCGAGCGTCACGCCGTCCGAGGTGATGATGGACCCGCGCTGCACGTAGGCCTGCCGGGCGATGGTGTGGTTGTTGCCCGGCATACTCTTGTAGGTGTCGGCCATGATGACCTGGATGTAGGTAAGGTTGCCGATGAGCACCGCAAAGAGCGCCGTGAAGAAGAAGACCGTGCGGGTGAGGCGTTTGGCGAGAGCCACGCGCCCGAGCACGCCGGATTCAGGCGTGTCGAGGAGGCGCCGGCGCATGCGGGAGCCGGGGCGTGCGTGCGATCCGCCGATGGAGCCCGAGCCACCCAGCGGTTTGCCGGTGGCGCTGCGCCCGCCGAAGATGCGCGTGCCCACGCTGCTCAACGCCGGGGAGCCGCCACGCGCGGGGGCCGCGTCGGCACCGAGCGCGGTCATGATGCCCGTGCCGGTAAGCTCGGTCTCGCGGCCGGTCGCCTCGTCGCCCGCGCGCATCAGCAGTGCCACGATGATGAAGCTCGCCAAAAGCGATGAACCGCCCTGGCTCATGAAGGGCAGGGTCACGCCGGTGAGCGGGATGAGGCGGGTCACACCGCCCACGATGAGGAACGCCTGGAAGCTGATGGCCGCAGTGAGGCCGGTGGCGCTGAAGGCGGCGAGGTCGCTCTTGGCGCGCGCGGCGGTGGTGAGGCCGCGTACCGCGAACAGCATGAAAAGCAGAAGAACCGCCGCGCCACCGAGCAGGCCGCACTCCTCGCCGATGGCAGAGAAGATGAAGTCGGATTCCACGACGGGGATGCGATCGGCCATGCCGCGGCCGATGCCCTGGCCCACGAGCCCGCCGTCGGCGAGCGAGTACAGCGACTGCACGAGCTGGTAGCCGCTGTTCTGTGCGTCGATGAACGGATTGAGCCAGATCTCGAAGCGCGTGCGCACGTGCGCCATGATCTGGTACATGCCAAATCCGCCGATGCCAAGCAGCACGATGCCGATGATCACATACGATATGCGCCCGGTTGCTACATAGAGCATGATGAGGAAAAGCGTGTAGAAGAGAAGCGCCGAACCGAGGTCGCGCTCGAAGGCGACGATGGCGAGGCATACGCCCCATACGACGAACAGCGGGGCGAGCAAGCGCAGGCGCGGAATCTTGAAGCCCATGACGTTGTGGTTGGCGATGGAGAGCAGCTCTCGGTTCTCGGCGAGGTAGCCCGCAAGGAACAGCACGATGCAGATCTTGGCGAACTCGCCGGGCTGGATGGTGATAAAGCCCAGGTTGATCCACAGCTTGGAGCCCCAGCGATCCTCGCCGATGAAGATGGGCAAGAGCAGCAGGATGATGCCGATGAGCCCGAGCGTGTATTTGTAGCGCTTCACCATGTCGAGGTTCTTAACCACGGCAAGCGTCGCTACCATGAGCGCGATGGAGACAAACAGGAAGACAAGCTGGTTGAGGGCCGAATCGGGCGCAAGGCGCGTGACGAAGGTGATGCCCACGCCGGAAAGCACGAAGACGATGGGCAGGATGGCCGGGTCGGCGCCGGGCGCGAAGATGCGCACGCCGATATGCGCCGCGGCGAAGGCGGCGAAGAGGCCGATCGGTACGGCGAGCGTGGTGAACGAGAGGGCCGCTCCGGTGGTGACCACATAGAGGGCGTAGAGGAGCGTGACCGGGAAGGCCGCTCCGATGAGCAGCATGAGCTCGGTGTTTCGGCGGCTACCCATTAGCTTTCGCCTCCTTCGGCATCGGCGGGGTCTACGGCGTCTGCGGCGGGATCTGCCGCAGCCGTATCATCGGAAGGCGCGGCGTCGCCCGACGAGCCTGCGCTCTCGGCGCTGGCGTCGCCGTGGATGGCGGCGGCGTCCTCGACGGCTCGGGTCTGCTCCTCGTAGATTTGCTGACGGTACTCGGAGACCGTTTGACGCGCCTGCTCCATGCTCGACTGGCTGATGCCGGCGCGCAGGCGGTTCTGCGTGTCTTCGGGAAGGTCGTCTATATCGATGCCCGTCTCATCGTTCAGGTGGGAGAGTTCGATCCCCATGAACGATCCGGGCACTCCGGTGTAGATGGCCACGCAGCCGTCGTGCACGCCGAGGAACACGGAGTTGGTAATCACGATGGCGGCCGCCGCGCACGCGATCACGATGGCGGCGATGAGGCCCGTGAGGGCGATGAGCAGGTTGCGCCTGCGGCGGCGGGCGAGGTCGCGCAGACGGCCGTCGTCTACCACATCAACCACGACGACGGTTACGTTGTCGGCACCGCCCGCGTTGAGCGCGGCGTCAACAAGGTTGTCGGTGCAAATCTGCGCAGTGGGGGACTGGGTGGCGATGGTCTCGATCTCGCCATCCGAAATCATGCTCGAGAGGCCGTCCGAGCACAGAATGAGCCGGTCGCCCTCCTCGATGTTGAGCTGGAAGTGGTCTGCGTACATCGCCGGATCAGACCCGAGCGCGCGCGTGATGACCGACCGGTTGGGGTGCACGCGGGCCTCGTCCGCCGTGATCTCGCCCGCATCGACGAGCTCCTCAACATAGGAGTGGTCATGTGTGATGCGGATGAGCGTTCCCTCGTGCAGGAGGTAGGCGCGAGAATCGCCAACGTGCGCGATGGCGATGACGTTGCCCTCGATGTACGCTGCGGTGGCGGTGCAGCCCATGCCCGCCTTTCCCAGACCGTTGGCTGCGGCCTCGATGATGGCGGCATTAGCAGCTTCGACGGCGGCGGCCAGGTGCGTGGGGTCGGCTTCCTGCGGGGCCAGGCGCGCGATGGTCTCGACCGCGATCGACGAGGCAACCTCGCCGGCGGCGTGGCCACCCATGCCGTCGCACACGCAGAAGAGCGGCGACTGCACCAGGTAGGAGTCCTCGTTATGCGTGCGTACGCAGCCCACGTCGGAGCGAGCGCCCCACATGAGCGAGGTGCTCGTGCCGGCATCGTAGGTGGAGTCGGTGTTGATGCGTTCCTCCGTGATGGGGGCGAAGCTCTGGGTCGAGCCTGGGTCGTCGAGGCGTGCCTCTACGGCCGCGACATCGATTTCCGCCGTAGTGTCTGGCCGTGCGTGCTCCGACGAGCCCTCCTGGCCCGGCTGAGCTGCGCTGGCTGTTTCTTCGGCATGCACGTGTTCATGTTGGGGGGCGGGCTGCTCTGCAAAGGGGGTTGGCTGCCCCTCGAAAGAGGTATCCGCAGGCTCTGAGACGGATGCCGCGGCGGTCGCCGCGGGGGCGTTGCCAAAGAGCGTGCTCGACTCAAGGTCAACCGCATCGTCTGCGCTGCCGCTTGCGGCATGGCCGTGATCTGCCATGTGGGCAGGTGCCGGCGCGGGTTCTGCGGCATGGGCGCGGGTGCGTTCATCCGTATGCGCGGGAGCGTTTGCGCGGGTGGCATCGAGCCCCTCGGGCGGCGCCATATGCGCGCCAAGAGGGGCGTGCTCGGCCTGCTCAAGGAAGGAGGGGATGTTCCCGCTATACTGCTCCTCGGGCGTCATCGACGGTTCACCTTCATGACGACGTCGCCGATCTGCACCTCGTCGCCTTCGCGGAGCGTCGCGGGTTCAAGCAGCTGGCGCCCGTTGACGAGGGTGCCGTTAAGCGAGTTGAGGTCTTCGATCACGAGCGCCGGGCCCTGCAGGGAGAAGCGGGCGTGGCTTGCCGAGACGAACGGCTCGTTGATGCAGATATCGGAGCTGGGGGAACGGCCCACGATCACGGGGCCGAGCATATCAACGTGAATGCCGCGGATACCGCGCGGGCCCTTGTCGACGTCGATGGTCCAGATGGCGGAATCGCGTCGTTGGCCGCGCACGAGCCCCACGCCGGTCTTCATGACCGCGAAGAGGAAGATATAGAGCAGGACGACCAGAACGATGCGTCCGATGAAGAGGATGACGTCGATCACTCGCATCAGCTCCTAAATTCGAAGGTGCTGAGCCCGAAGGTGAGCAGGTCGCCGTTGCGCAGCGGGCACCGCGTGATGCGACGGTTGTTCACCAACGTGCCGTTGGTGGAGTTGAGGTCCTCGATGGACCAGTCGTTTCCGGTAGAGGTGAGCTGAGCGTGGCGGCGGCTCACGTTGGGATCGCGCAGGGCCACATCGGCCACGGCGCGCTCGCGGCCAACGATGCAGGCCGGGCCGTTCACCTGGTATACGTCTCCCGTCACAACGTCGACGAGCTGGGCGGTCGCCTGCGCGGGCAGGGGAGCGCGGTTGCTTGCGGCGGGGACGGCACCGATTCCAAGCGACGCGCCGGTTGCTGCTGCGCCGCCCATGCCGGCGAGGGCCTCGCGGCCCACGGTCTTGGGCACGGGGATGGGGGATGCAGCATCGTTGCTCGCGAACGGATCGGGGATGTTGCTCGCGGCGACGCCCGCTGCGACACCCACCGCAGCGCTTGCTGCAGCGCCCGCACCGGCAGCGGCGCCCAAGCCTGCTGCGCTGGGGGCGTTGCCTGCAAGGGAGATAGGCTGCGCTGCGCTTCGAACCTCGGGAGCAGCCGCCTGGCGCGGTTGGGCCTGGCGCGCCGGAGCGGCCTGGCGCGGCTGCGCGGGCTGCTGGCGCGGCATGGGCGCCTGCTGCGCGCGATTGACGGCGGAGCGCCCGTAGTTCTGGCTCAGGCTGTTCTGATAGGCGCGCTCTTCCTCATAGAGTCGGGCGAGCGTGGGGCCGTCGACGTTCTCGGCAAAGACCGAGAACTTTCCCGGCTTGAGGGCGGGGTCGATCATGAAGCGCACGAGGGGCTCGCCCACGAACCCGTAGCGCTTCTTGTCGGCCTGGGCTTTCACAAAGCTCGTGACCTCGCGTGCGAGCTGCGGGTAGAACGGCGCCATAAGTGAATCGTCGTCGGCAGAGATGAGGATCGTGTAGAGCGCCGGCGCGGTGTTGGCGCCGTTGACCACGAGGGTCTGATCTTCCATCTCGCGAGCCGCCTGCTTGGCGAGCTTCTTAAACGAGAACGGGGCGCGCGCGGCACCGAAGATGCCCGCCACGTGGTCCTCGAAGATGTTCAGGAAGTTCACGATCGATCACCCTCCGGGATGTCCTTGCGATAGCCAAGCAGATATACACATATGCCGATGATTATAGAGGATAGAGCTCCCGCCCCGAGAATCTTGGCAATCGATGCAGTGTCCACGCTGGCAATTTCCATA
This sequence comes from Enorma shizhengliae, assembly GCF_009676995.1. Taxonomy (NCBI): domain Bacteria; kingdom Bacillati; phylum Actinomycetota; class Coriobacteriia; order Coriobacteriales; family Coriobacteriaceae; genus Enorma; species Enorma shizhengliae. The sequence continues at coordinate 81,799 of NZ_VTFZ01000005.1, read as the reverse complement.
GGGTTTGCAAGACAGAGCAGCAAAACAACCATAATTCCCGCGAGCGCGCAGGCAATGCCGAGCATGCCGCCGCCGCGCGAATCGCGCATGTTGCGGGCGTGCCGGGAGAGCGCGGCGCTCGTTGCCGCAGCGGTCGCAGCGATGAGCGCGAGCCCCGCAAGGAAGGGCGCATCAGCGAGCGAAGCGAAGGCGGCGGCGCTCTCGAGCGCCCCGCCGTTCTCGATCGCGAGGTCGAGCCATCGGCTGAGGGCAACTCCGAGCGAGCAGCTGATGGCAGCGGGCACTGCGGGCAGGAAATATCCCGCAAAGGCCGCCACCGGACCTGCGAGCACGAGGGGATCGCCCGTGGCGGCGCCGAGCGCCATGATGCACACGAGCGCCACCGAGGCCGCTCCGAGCGTGCGGCCCCACGTGTACCACCATCCAATGAAAATCGCGCAGAGCACGGCGGCTGCGGGCAAAACGGCGATGAGGTTCGTGGTGCTCATGATCATCATGAGGAAGCCCGTGGCTACCAGTGCCGAGCCAATCTGCGGGGCGATGCCGCCGGCGGCGCCGATGGCGATCGCGGCGAGAACGCTCGCCTGGATGTCGAGCCCGAGGGTTATGAGGATTAGGGCGCAGCAGATTGCCGTTCCCACGCCTCCGATCACGCTCGTGGCAAGCGCCCGCGCCCGCGGGGTGCGGCTTCCCAGGTAGCCCTCGGCAGGATCGAGCTCCCATACGCGGCGTTGCCCCGTGGCTTCGGTTTCCCCGGAATCGCCCTCGTCGTCGGCGGTGAGCTTCTCAATCATGCGCGCAAGGCTTTTTCGCCCCTCGCGCGCGTCTCCCAGGTGGGGGAGGAACCAGTCGCTAAAGTCTGCAATACTCGCCATGCGTTCCGACGGTTCGGGCGAGAGAGCGCAGAGCAGGGCTTCCTCGCTGTTTGCGGGAATGTCCGGCAGGAGGCCCGAGGGCACGATGACGCCCTTGTCTATGCGCTTGAGCGAGTCGGCGGGGGTGCCCGCGCGGAACGGCGCCGTGGCGCAGAGGGATTCATAGAGCACGGCGGCGAGTGCAAACACGTCGCTGCGCTCATCTACTGCGTCGCCGCGTAGCTGTTCGGGAGGCATGTAGCCGATGGTGCCGCCCCGCGCCCCGCCGAAGCCAGCGGCGCTCGTGAGCGTTGCCATGCCAAAGTCTGCGAGCTTGACGTGGCCGCTCCGGTCGATGAGCACGTTCGCCGGCTTGATGTCGAGGTGCAACACGCCGTTTTCGTGGGCATAGGAGAGCGCCTGCGCGAGGGCGTCCGCGATGCAGGCGCACTCGTCGTAGGTGAGCGAGTTGCCGTCTACCGTGGCGAGGAACTCCTCGAGCGACATGCCGTCGACGTACTCCATGACGAGGTAGGCGTAAGCGCTGTCGTAGGTGAAGTCGATGACCGTGACGATGTTGGGGTGCTGCAGGAGGCTCGCGGTGCGGGCCTCGGCCAGGGCGTCGGCGCGCGCGTCGTTGGATGCGACCTCAAACGGTGCGGCGAGGGGAATGCGCTTGATGGCCACGCGGCGCTGCAGGCGAGCGTCGAGGCAGACCTCCACGCTGCCGAAGCCGCCGGTGGCGCGGGTTTCAATCGGCCGATAGCGCTTGAGCAGCGCGGACGCCGTGGCTCCCGGCGCCGGCTGCGGCGCGGGCGCGCGACGGGTAGCAGCGGCGCGTCCGGGCATTGCCGGGCGGGGGGCCGCGCTATGCGGCGATGCGCCCCGCGGGGGGCGGGTATGTTGCGAGAAGAGCGGCATGGCCATCCTTGGTGCGTTTGTGATGTGAGTGCGGTATGCCTTGGCGCACATTTTACCATGCGACAATAGCTGCCGTTATGAAGGCTGCGTGACGGGAGGGACCATGACGGACCAAGAACGGTTGGCGGCGTACGAGGCCTTTGCGGCCGAGGTGCGCGAGGAGCTTTCGAGCACGGTCGCGCGCATGGAGGACCTGCAGGCGCAGAACAAGGTGAAGACCGCGACGTACCGGCAGCTCTTTGCCGCGCGCGTCACGCTCAAGGAGATCGACCGCCGGCTGGCGTCCCACGGCTTGTAAGGCTGACGGCGGCTTGGGGGCTGCCGGGCAGGCCGAAGGGGCTGCCGGGCGAGCCGGGAGGGGCGCGTCGGCGGCCCTTCGAGCCGAATCGCGTGGCGGCAGGCTCGCGCTTGCGTGACCGCGCGGGAGGGTATCATGGAGGCACGCCGTTGCCCGGTTGGCGAGCGGCCACCTCGGCGCCGTCGACCGTACTGCACGAAGGAGAATCCATGGAGTCGCTCTATCGTAAATACCGCCCGTTGACGTTCGAGAGCGTGGTGGGACAGCGACATATCGTTTCAACGCTGGAGCATGCCATCACAGAGGGCCGCTTGAGTCACGCGTACCTGTTCTGCGGCCCGCGCGGCACGGGCAAGACGACCATGGCGCGCATCCTTGCCAAGGCGCTGCTCTGCGAGCGCGCCGCCGCCGCCCGCGCCGAGGGCGCCTCTGGCTGCATGCCGGATGGCTCGTGCGAGGAATGCCAGCGCATCGCCGAGGGCACGCATCCGGATGTCTACGAGCTCGACGCTGCAAGCCGCACCGGCGTGGATAACGTCCGCGAGGAAATCATCAACTCGGTGAGCTTCGCCCCGGTGCGCGGCGCATACAAGATCTATATCATCGACGAGGTCCACATGCTCACCACGCAGGCGTTCAACGCCCTGCTCAAGACGCTCGAAGAGCCTCCCGAGCATGTGCTGTTCGTGCTCTGCACGACCGATCCTCAAAAGATTCCCGAAACCATCCTTTCGCGCTGCCAGCGGTTCGATTTTCACCGTATCGGCAACGATGACATTGTGGGCAGGCTCGCCTACATCTGCGAACAGGAGGGCTTCGACTACGATACCGAGGCGCTCGAAATCGTGGCGAAGCACGCCCGCGGCGGCATGCGCGACGCGCTGTCTACGCTGGAGCAGCTGTCGGTATTCGGCAACGGCTCGGTGCATGCATCGGACGCTCGGGCACTGCTGGGTGAGGTGTCGGGCACGGTGCTCTCAGAGTTCAGCCGGGCCATCGCGGCGCGTGACGTGGCCACGCTCTTCGGGCTCGTGCGCACGCAGGTTGATACCGGCGAGGACCTCATGGAGCTTACGCGCGACCTCGTGGCGCACACGCGAGATATATATATGGTAAGCGTGGCGGGTGCGCGCCCCGAGCTCTTCGATGGGGCGGAGGACGTCGAAGCGCTGGCCGAGGAGGCCGGGCTGTTCGGGACGGCCGACCGCCTGGCGCGCGCGCTCACGGTGCTTGACGACGCTGCGCTCGAGATGCGCACGGCAGCAGATACGCGCCTGGTGCTCGAAATCGCACTTACCCGGCTTGCTCGCCCCGAATCCGACCTAACGCTCGAAGCGCTTGCCGAGCGAATTGACCGCTTGGAGTCCCGGATTGCTTCCGGTGTGCCCGCAGCGCCTCTTGATGCGAGCGGGGTGGCTGCGCTTGCCGGCGTGCGAGGGGCGGTGACGAAGGCGCCCGTGCCGAACGAGGCCAAGGCGCCCATGCCAGCCGGGGCGCCCGTGTCGGCTGAGGCTCCCGCGCTGGCGGGAGCTTCCGGTTCGGCTGGAACTTCCAAACCCGATAAGGTATCCGCTCCCGCCGGGGCAGTCGTCTCTGCGGCGGAGCAGGCTTTCGCGCCGGCGGGGGCAAAAACCGCCGAATTTGCGGGGGAGCAGATGGCATCGCCGGTTGAGGGCGACGCGTTCACCCGTGCCGAGGCTTCCCATGCTGCTGGTGAGGCTCATCGCCCATCGGTGAGCACGCCGACCGAGGCTGCCGCCGCACATGTTGAGGAGCGTGGCGCGGTGCCCGTCGCCCCCGTTGTTCCGCAGGATTCTAGGGTGATGGATCCTTCGGTTCGCGCCGAACGGCGGGAAGCCGACGTGCGTTCTGATCAGGGAGTTCAGGCCGCGCGTGCTACCGGGCGGGGGCCCGCACGTGCCGGAGGGCCCGGGGCTGAGCACGCTTCCGGTTCCGAAGCTGTTCGCCCGGCGAGCGGAGCGGGGCAGGCTGCCCCGACCGCAGCGGCAGCTCCCTCGCGCCCTTCGGCAGCCGCCGCCCCAGCCGCTTCCTCGCGCCCGTCTGCGGCCGAGATCGCTGCGTCGGCTGCGGCCCCCACGCCCGCGGTGACCGATGCGGGCGAGCTGCAGCGCAAGTGGAGCGATGTGGTGAAACGGGTTACCGCGGCCCAGCCTTCGAGAGGTGCGCTTCTGCAGAGCTCCCGCGCGCAATCCGACGACGGGTCCGCGCTTACGGTGAGCTTCCCTCCCGGTTCGGGCTTTGCGATCACGATGCTCGGCCGGCCGGACACGCAAGAGGTCGTGCTTCCGCAGGTGTGCGCTGTTTTTGGTAACCGTGCGGTGCACTACGTGATGGATGGTTCTGCCGCTGCGCCGAAAACTTCCGTCCCACAGCCTTCAGCTCCTGCTGCTTCTGTGCCGGAGGCACCTGCATCGGCCGCACGGCCCGAGGCCACGGCGCCGCCGGGGCCCCAGGTCGCAGAGGCCCCGGCGGCGTCCCAGGTTGCAGCGGAATCGTCAGCCCCGGCGACCCATTCCTCTCCTGCTGCTTCGGCATCGCCCGATGCGTCCGAGCCAGTGGCCAAAAAACCCTCAGCCATGCCGGCCGCCCAGGAACCCGCATCCGGGCTGTCGCCAGATTCTGCTCCGTGGGCTCCTGCCCCGGCGGAGCTTGGCCCAGCGCCTGAGCCATCCCCCTCGGTGCCGGAGCGCAAGCTAGATCCCGCTCCCTCAGAGCCCGCCCAAGCACCGGCCCCTGCTTTCGCAAAGCCCGTCCAGGCACCGGCCTCCGAGGCCCCTGCATGGGATGACGACCAGGTGCCCTACGACGACGCTGCCGCCATGGCATATGACGACGACCTGCCCCCGTTCGATTTGCCCGGTGCGGATCTCGATGCTGCCGCATCACCGTTTCCCGCTCCTGCGGCTAGCTCTTCTGCAACCTCTGTGGTAGCGGCTCCTACGACGGTTTCTTCCGCAGCCTCCACGGCTGGCGCGCCGCAGGTCGCTGCTGCTGCGGCGCCCTCAGCGCAAGCGGCTGCGTCCTCGTCGTCTTCGCAGCCGAAGGCATCTTCTTCCGATGTCGCTCAACCTGCCGCTCCGTCATCTGTTCCCTGGGCTACGCCAGCCGCGTCCCCGATGCCGGCGGCCGGCGGACCTTCCGGCTCTGTGCCCTCAGCCCCTGATTCGGCCCCTGCAATGCCGGCTCCCTCCGTCTCCATGGGCGACGAAGGCGCTGACGATATTGCATCGGTGCTGGGCAGCGTATTCGGCGACGGAGTAAAGGTGACGCAGGTGGGCGGCGCGGAGTAGCGCGCTCGTTCATGGTACGATGCCAACGTCAAATTTCGCGGCGCGCCCGGTTTGCCAGATGCGCGCCGCACCGCAATCAAAGGAGTTCCCATGGCTCAGATGAACATGCAGCAAATGATGAAGCAGGCTCGCAAGATGCAGGAACAGCTCGCCGCCGCACAAGAGACCATCGCGCAGTCCACGGTCGATGCGTCGGCCGGCGGCGGCATGGTCAAGGTCACCGTGAGCGGCGACATGCAGGTCACTTCGCTCAAGATCGATCCGGAAGCCATCGACCCCGAGGACGTCGAGATGCTCGAGGACATGGTTATGGCAGCTGTGAACGAGGCCCTGCGCGGCGTCGGCGAGCTTGCGAACCGCCAGATGGGCGCCGTTACCGGAGGCCTCAACATTCCGGGCATGCCGTTCTAAGTTCACTCGATTCGGAAATCAACGGTTGTTTTTGGACTAGTCGAGTAGCACGAAACTGCACAAGTGTTCTACCTGCAAATTCTTTTGCCAAGGACACCGCTCCACTAGGTTCATTGCGAAATAACCGTTGATATCCGTCGCGAATGTGCTTGCACACGGTGCGTGTGACCCCGTAACACCGAATGTCGCTCGTGGAAGCCGATGAGGAAGGATGCCATGGCGAGCAACCAAGATTTGCAACGCTTGCTCGATGAGCTGGGGCGTTTGCCGGGCATCGGTCCCAAGAGTGCCCAGCGCATCGCCTACCACCTGCTCGAAGCCGACGCCGACGAGGCGCGCCGTTTGGCGCAGGCCATCCTCGATGTGAAAGAGCACGTGCACTTCTGTAGCCGTTGCTTTAACTACGCTACGGCCGACGAGTGCCCCATCTGCATGGACAGCATGCGCGATCGCACGCGCATCTGCGTGGTTGGCGAGCCGCGTGATGTGACCGCCATCGAGCGCACGGGCAGCTACCACGGCTTGTACCACGTGCTCGGCGGCGTGATCAGCCCCATGGACAAGATCGGTCCGGAGCAGCTGCATATTCGCGAGCTGCTTATGCGCCTGGGCGAGGAAGACATCCAAGAGGTCATCATCGCTACGAACCCCAACATCGAGGGTGAGACCACCGCGAGCTACCTCGCACGCACCATCAAGCCGCTGGGCGTGACGGTGAGCCGCTTGGCGAGTGGCCTGCCCGTGGGCGGCGACCTTGAATACGCAGATGAGCTGACCCTCGGCCGCGCCATCGAAGCCCGCCGCGCACTCTGAGGCACCCCGCTTTGCCGCTCACTCATCGGTCGCCGCGCGTAAGGCGTGCTCACTCCTCGTCCGTGGCAATTCAGAGCACCTCAGATCGTGATTTCCTGCACGGCGTTTTTATCGCTGCATATTTGGAGTTACGTTCTGCTCACCGTTTCAGATTTGGAGTTAAGGGCAACGAGCGCTGCAGATCAGGAGTTATCGGCCTCTGTAGGTGGCCTTAACTCCATATATGCCGCGCTCGCTATGCATAACTCCAGATTTGCTGCACTCGGAGGGCGGGCCGGTGACGGTAACTCCAATTTTGCCGCGCTCGGCGAATCTCGGCCCCGTGTAACTCCAAATCGGCGACGTTGAGCGGTAGCGTGCCCGCCTTGGGCATGCGGTAACTCCAAATCTGCAACGTTGGGCGCGGATAACTCCAGATTTGCAGCGCTGATCGGGGGGGGGGTGGCTTCGGAGCCGGTCCGGTGGATGGGGGATAACTCCGGACCTGCCACGATGGGCGCAGCCCCTCCAATTCACCTCACCTATTCAGATTCACGATTACGCCTGCCGTGAACGCGGTACAATAACGACGCATATGGATTTTCGCCAGCAGACGGCTTCCCCTCATCGCCGAAGCCCGACGCATGCGGCCGCGCCAATTGCGCAGACACGGCCTAGTACCAGCGATTTTCCAAGAAATGCGGAAAAGCCCCGGCGCACCAGGCACCGGGAACCTGTATACCTATGAGAGGAGAGGGTATATGGCGCGCAAGTTCAAGTCCATGGACGGCAACGAGGCCGCCGCATACGTATCGTATGCGTTCACCGAAGTTGCGGGGATTTACCCCATCACGCCGTCCAGCCCCATGGCCGACCATGTCGACCAGTGGGCAGCCCAGGGGATGAAGAACATCTTCGGAACCCCGGTGAAGGTCATCGAGATGGAGTCCGAGGCGGGCGCCGCGGGCACCGTCCACGGCTCGCTCTGCGCCGGTGCGCTGACCACCACCTACACGGCTTCCCAGGGCCTGCTGCTCATGATCCCGAACATGTACAAGATCGCTGGCGAGCACCTGCCGGGCGTGTTCCACGTCTCCGCGCGTACGGTTGCCTCCCACGCGCTCAACATCTTCGGCGATCACTCCGACGTGATGGCCTGCCGCCAGACCGGCTTCGCCATGCTCGCCGAGACCAACGTCCAGGAGGTCATGGACCTCGCCGCCGTGGCGCACCTTTCCGCCATCAAGGGCCGCGTGCCGTTCCTGAACTTCTTCGACGGCTTCCGCACCTCGCATGAGATCCAGAAGGTCGCCGTGTGGGACTTCGACGATCTGGCCGAGATGTGCGACATGGACGCCGTCCAGGCGTTCCGCGACCACGCCCTCAACCCGGAGCACCCGCACAACCGCGGCACCCACGAGGACGGCGACGTCTTCTTCCAGCACCGTGAGGCCTGCAACACGACCTACGACGAGCTGCCCGCGGTGGTCGAGGACTACATGAACCAGGTGAACGAGAAGCTCGGCACCAACTATCACCTCTTCGACTACTATGGCGCGCCGGATGCGGACCGCGTCGTGGTCTGCATGGGCTCCTTCTGCGATACCCTCGAGGAGGTCATCGACTACCTCAACGCCCATGGCGAGAAGGTCGGCCTGATCAAGGTCCGTCTGTATCGTCCGTGGTCCATCGAGCACTTCATCGCTGCGCTGCCCGAGACCGTCAAGAAGATCGCCGTGCTCGACCGCACCAAGGAGGCCGGTTCCATCGGCGAGCCGCTCTACGAGGACGTCGTCTCTGCGCTCTATGAGTCCGGCAAGACCGGCATCAAGGTTGTCGGCGGCCGCTACGGCCTCGGTTCCAAGGACGAGCCGCCCGCGGCTGCGTTCTCGGTCTACGAGGAGCTCAAGGCCGACGAGCCCAAGCGCGAGTTCACCATCGGCATCGTCGACGATGTCACCAACCTCTCCCTCCCCATGGACGCCGACGCGCCCAACACCGCGGCCGAGGGCACCATCGAGTGCAAGTTCTGGGGCCTTGGCGGCGACGGTACCGTGGGCGCCAACAAGAACTCGATCAAGATCATCGGCGACCACACCGACAAGTACGTTCAGGCCTACTTCCAGTACGACTCCAAGAAGACGGGCGGCGTGACCATCAGCCACCTGCGCTTTGGCGATCAGCCCATCAAGAGCCCATACTACATCACCAAGGCCGACTTCGTGGCGTGCCACAACCCCAGCTACATCACCAAGCACTTCAAGATCGCCCAGGGTGTGAAGCCCGGCGGCACGCTCATGATCAACTGCCAGTGGGACTTCGACGAGCTCTCGAAGCACCTCTCTGCGGCTGAGAAGCGCTACATCGCCAAGAACAACGTGCAGCTCTACACCATCAACGCCATCGACCTGGCGGTTCAGGTGGGCATGGGCAAGCGCACCAACACCATCCTCCAGTCCGCGTTCTTCACGCTCGCCGGCGTGCTCCCGCAGGAGGATGCCATCAAGTACATGAAGGATGCTGCCGAGAAGTCCTACGCCAAGAAGGGCCAGGACGTCGTCGAGGCCAACTGGAAGGCCATCGATGCCGGCGCCACCGCCTTCGTGAAGCATGAGGTTCCTGCCGAGTGGGCCGACGCCGCCGACGAGGCTCCCGCCGCCGAGCTCAAGGGCCGTCCCGAGCTCGTCAAGCAGGTCAAGAACATCATGGAGCCCATCAACCGCATGGAGGGCGACGAGCTCCCCGTCTCCGCGTTCGTCGATCACGCCGACGGCCAGTTCGAGCAGGGTGCCTCTGCGTACGAGAAGCGCGGCGTCGCCGTCATGGTGCCGCATTGGGACGCCGACAAGTGCATCCAGTGCAACCAGTGCTCGTATGTGTGTCCGCACGCCACGATCCGCCCGTTCGGCCTGACCGAGGAGGAGATTGCGAACGCGCCCGAGGGCATGCGCACGCTCGACATCAAGATGCCGAAGGACACCGGCCTCAAGTTCACCATGGCCATCAGCCCGCTCGACTGCATGGGCTGCACCAACTGCGCCAAGGTCTGCCCGAAGAGTGCCCTCACCATGGTGCCGCAGGAGCAGGAGCTCGAGGAGCAGAAGACCTTCGATTACTGCGTGGCCGAGGTCTCGCCGAAGCCCGTGCTCGAGGCTGCAAACGTCAAGGGCAGCCAGTTCAAGCAGCCGCTGCTTGAGTTCTCTGGTTCCTGCGCCGGCTGCGCCGAGACCGCCTATGCGCGCCTCGTCACCCAGGTTTGCGGCGACCGCATGTTCATCTCCAACGCTACCGGCTGCTCCTCCATTTGGGGCAACCCGGCTGGCCGTTCGCCGTACACGGTCAACAAGGACGGTCATGGTCCGGCGTGGAACAACAGCCTCTTCGAGGACAACGCCGAGCACGGCCTGGGCATGGCGCTCGGTTACGAGGCCGTTCAGAACAAGCTCGTGGTGCTGACCGAGGAGCTCATCGCTGCCGAGGGTACGCCCGAGGACGTGAAGGCTGCCGGTAAGGCCTGGATCGACGCTCGCAAGGACGCCGAGGCATCCAAGACCACCGCTGCTGCCTACATCGCGGCCCTCGAGGCTTGCGGCTGCGACAAGGCCAAGGCGATCCTCGCCGACAAGTCCTTCCTCACCAAGAAGAGCTTCTGGATCTTCGGCGGCGACGGCTGGGCGTATGACATCGGTTTCGGCGGCCTCGATCACGTGCTCGCCAGCAACAACGACGTCAACGTCTTCGTGTTCGACACCGAGGTGTATTCCAACACCGGTGGCCAGGCCTCTAAGGCTTCGAACCTCGGCCAGGTGGCCCAGTTCGACGCGGCCGGCAAGACCACCAAGAAGAAGAGCCTTGCCGAGATCGCGATGAGCTATGGCTATGTGTACGTGGCCCAGGTTGCCATGGGCGCCAACCCCGCTCAGACGCTCAAGGCCATCCAGGAGGCCGAGGCCTACGACGGTCCGTCCCTCATCATCGGTTACAGCCCCTGCGAGATGCACTCCATCAAGAAGGGTGGCATGCAGAACTGCCAGGCCGAGATGAAGAAGGCCGTGGAGTGCGGCTACTGGAACCTCTTCCGCTTCAACCCCGCCGCCGAGGTGGGCAAGAAGTTCGCCCTCGACTCCAAGGAGCCGAAGGGCGGTTATCAGGAGTTCCTGATGAACGAGGCCCGCTATGCTTCGCTCACCCGTTCGTTCCCCGAGCGCGCCGAGGTGCTCTTCAAGGAGAACGAGGAGGCCGCAATGGCCCGCTATCAGCACCTGCTGAAGCTCAAGGATGTCTACGCTGAGGTCTAAGGCCTGAGTTCTAGCTCCTTATAGGAGGCCCCGGGGGATTCCCTCGGGGCCTCCTTTCGTTTGAATGAATCGCGCATACCGGGTGCCTGCGATTCATCAAGGGCTCCGGGTTGCTCCCGGGGCCCTTTCTCCTCTTGTATGCGGCGGGTATTCAGAAGGCTCTGCGCCGGCGTAGCGTGATGCGTTGTTGGGTACAACTGACGTGACTGCGCACTACACGCGCGCTGAGCGAAGGGGAGACACATGGCAGAGATCGAAGAAAAAATGGTCGATAGCTCAACTACGGACGACCTGGAAGATGCTTATGCGGACGCGATGCCAGAGGAGGTGCCCTCTGCCGAAGACGGAGGCCATCTGGTTCCCGGCGACGAAGGCGAGCACGACGCCGAGCTGCACGAGCAAATCTTGACGCAAGAGACCATGTGGAGCGGCAAGATCTTCGATGTCGAACGCATGGAGGTCAAGCTTCCGAACGGTCGTTGTTCCGTGCGCGACGTGGTGCGCCATTGCGGGGCCGTAGCCATCGTTGCCCTCACGGAGAACGGAAAGATCGCGCTCGTGCGCCAGTACCGCACGGCGCTCGACCGCGTGACGGTGGAGATTCCCGCGGGCAAGATGGACCCCGGCGAGGAGCCGCTCGACTGCGCGAAGCGCGAGCTCAAGGAGGAGACCGGCTTTGTAGCGGGGCGCATCGCCTACCTCACGACCATCGCCACCTCGGGTGGATTTACCGACGAGCTCATCCATATCTACCTTGCTACCCAGCTTTCGTTTGAGGGGGCCCAGCCCGACGAGGACGAATTCCTGAACGTCGAGCTGGTCGATGTGCAGGAGCTCGTGGATGCCGTGCTCGATGGCAAAATCGAGGATGCTAAAACGGTGGTGGGCGCGCTTGCCTGCGATGTCATGGCGCATCGGCTTGCTGCGGACGACGCCATGCAGGGAGACGAGGGCTCCGTTGCGTGACACTGAAGGCAGCCGCGTCGATTAAACCCGATTTCTGAGGGCCGTGTCCAATGGGCGCGGCCCTTATGCTCACAATACCGCAGGTATCGATGGGTGTTTGATTGCTCCCTTGGTGCGGGAGTCTGAAAAACTGGATTAATTCGGCGGCACGTGCCTGTCTGCCCGAGCAGGCTAGGAATGCGGGCCGTTTTACGCCGTGCGCGGTACGCGGTCGCGCATGCGTCGAGCTATCTCGCAGATGCCCTTGAGGGTGAGCTGCCCGTCGACAACATCGAATACGTTGGTTGAATCTGCCACGATGTTCGCAAGCCCTCCGGTCGCGATGACGCGGGCTTCGGGCGCCCCCAGCTCGGCCCGGATACGGCCAACAAGCCCCTCGACCATAGCAGCCGTTCCGAGCACGGCGCCGCTCTGCACGGCCTCCTCGGTGGTACGGCCGATGGCGTGGGGCGGCGTCTCCAGCGGGATGCTTGCAATTCGGGCGGCTCGGGCAACGAGGGCGTCCATCGAGATGCGCAGCCCCGGGGCGATTGCGCCGCCGATGTAGTAGCCGTCGGAATCGACCACGTCGATATTGGTCGCCGTGCCGAAGTCGACCACGATCGACGGCGCTCCGTAGAGCTTTTCAGCGGCCACGGCGTTGGCGATACGGTCGGCGCCCACCTCCTCGGGATGTGGAGCGTGGATGCATGTAACGGCGGCGGTGTCCGCTCCCACGGCGATGCTTCTCGCTGCGATGCGCTGAGCGAAGGCGCGCCATTCGCGGGTGAGCTGCGGGACCACGCCAGCGAAGGCGATTTCGTCTACGCATTCAAGGGTAAGGCCGTACATGCGCAGGTAGCCGAGCAGACGAACATGGATTTCGTCCGCAGTGAACGTGCGGTCGGTTGGCATGCGCCAAGAGCGTACGAGCTCGTCGGCGTCGAAGAGGCCGAGCGCCGTTTGCGTGTTTCCCATATCTATGGCGAGGAGCATGGGCCTCCCTACGGTCGTTTCGTCACGAACTTGGAGTTTGGTGACGGTATGCGTTGCGCCATCATTGTATACCAAGGCTCCGTCCGCCATTAAAGCGTTTCAAAGAGTTGCTATACTGAGATACCATGCCGAAATCGGCAATACACGATGTGGAAAAGTAGCGGGAGCAAGATGGCGCGAGTTAACATCAGCGACGTGGCACGCGAGGCGGGCGTCTCGCTGGGAACGGTATCGAATGCGATCAACCACCCAGAGCGCGTGCGCCCCGAGACGCGTCGGCTGATCGAAGAGGCCATCGAGCGCCTGGGCTACCTTCCCAACCAAAGCGCGCGCCTGCTGGCCGGGGGGTCCAACGCGGTAATCGGGCTCGTTTTGCCGCGCCTCAACCATGGTTGCAGCGTCCAGATAGCAAGCGGTGCCCGCAACGAAGCCGAGCGCGCGGGCCTCGATCTTGTCATCATGAATTCAAACGAAAACGCAGAGGTTGAAAGGCGCTATCTGCGGTTTTGTACTGGTATGCAGCTTGCTGGCGTGCTGGTGCAGCCATCGACGTATCGGGTGTCTCCGCCCCAGCATGCGCCTTCGGTGCCGGTGGTGTACCTAGGTGCCCTGGGTGCGCCGCGTGAGGTGCTCTCGGTTTCGGCAGACTATCGGGCTCAGGGCCGCTTGATTGCAGAGCATGTCGTCGCGTGCGGGGCACGCAGGGTTGCCGTGATCGGATATGCTTCGCTGCCTCCGCTTGCCGAGCGCCTTGCGGGCATACAATCCGTTGGTGCCGAGCACCCTGAATGCTCGTTCGAAGTGCTTGATGAGGGAAGCCGTTGCGGATCTACTGATGGTGCTCGGTTGGGGGAGAAGCTTGCGAAGCGTGCGAGCCGCGAGCGGCCGGATGCGATCATAGGCCTGGCAGATGCTATCGCGGCGGGAGCCATCCAGGGTGTCCAGGCGGCAGGGTGCGATGTGCCGGGCGACATCATGGTAGCAGGGTGCGATGGAAACCCCCTTGCCTGGGGAGGGGCGGTGCCGCTGACCACCTGTTCGCCTGCTGGATACGAGATTGGCCGCAAAGGGGTCCAAATGCTCGTGGGCCAAATCGCGGCTATGGAAGAGAAGAACGGCCGGAGCGGTGCGGTCGGGGCTCAGGGCAGCGTGATCGGCATCCGGAATGGCGGGGGGAGTGCCCGCGGTGCGGCCGAAGCCCACGGCACGGGTGGCGCCCGGGGAGTGAGTGGCACCCTGGGAGTGAGTGGCACCCTGGGTGTGGGTGGTACCCGCGGCGCGGAGGGTGCGCGGGGCGCCCAAGGTTCGGGCGGCGCCTCCAGCACTGATGCCATCCGAAGCGGCACAAGCCGGGTTGCGGTGAGGCCTTCTGCCGTGCTGCGCGGCGAGGCCACGCATGAGCTCGTTCGGCCCTTTTTGCTGGAGCGAGCGAGCACGGTCGGGCAGGGGGCGGCGCATAGGTCGGAGCTTTCTGGGCTCGGAGCGGTCCGCGCGTTTGCCGAGCTCGACATGGGCTCGTATCTTTAGCGGCTTTTGCGGGTTTGGCGTTACGCAATCTCCTCGTTGCGCAGCCTAATTGCGCCCGCGAGCTCATCGAGCGAGCCGAGCACATCGACGCACATCGATCGAATCTCGGGCGTGGGCTCAATCGTATCCGGCACCAAGAAGACCGACATGCCAGCTGCGGCTCCTGCGCGAACCCCGTTGGGGGAGTCCTCGACGACTGCGCACTCCTCGGGCCGCATGCCGAGGCGTTCGGCGGCGAGCAGGTAGATATCGGGGGCCGGTTTGCCGTGCTCAATCTCATCGCCACAGGTGATGCTGTCAAAATACGCCTGCATGCCGAACGGTTCGAGCTCACGCTCCGCAACCGGACGATACGACGAAGTGGCGAGTCCCAGCGCGAAGCCATGATCCTTGAGCACGGAGAGCGCCTTCGCGGCAAAGGGCTTGGCTGCGAGCTCGTTTTCCATGAGCTCTTCTTTGATACTCCGATGGAGCGAAAAGAGCTCGTGGGCAGTTGCTTCGGTAATTCCCAGGTGTTCGACGAGCATGTTGGTAACGGCATCGGCCGTGCGTCCTACGAAGCTTTTGATCAGCTCTTCGCTCACATCGAGCCCCAGGCGTTCGCCAGATGCCAGCCATGCGCGCGCACTGAGCAGCTCGGTGTCAACGAGGGTGCCGTCAAGATCGAAAAGCACCGCTTTAATCATAGGGGTTCCCTTCACGAAGGTTCATGCTCTGTCGCTGCGAATGTTTGGCTAGGCCAGCGGCGGCAGCGCGAGCGTGCTGCTACGGTCGTGTGGCGGGTCAGCATCGATTGCATGGGCGAGCCGATGTGACGGGCCGACGGACCGTCGACGAGATGACCACATTATTGTGCCAGAGCAGGCCTGCGATGGGTACAAGAGGGACCGGAAACCGCGAAGAAGTCGGAGGATGACGTGGAACGCGAAACGCGGGAAAAGCTGCAGGCGCTCGAAGAGCTGCTTGATTCTTGGAAATCGGTTGCCGTCGGATATTCCGGGGGTGTCGACAGCACCTTTTTGGCTGCGGTTTGCGCGCGAGCGGTGCCGAGTCGAGCGGTGCTCATGCATATCGAGACTCCGTTTTCGGCAACGCCTGAGCTGGCGTCGGTTGAGCGGGCTGCAGTATCTGGCGGGTCGGCGTTCGGGCTGCCGCTCATCGCGGTTCCCCTCGATCCCTTCTCTTTGGAAAGCGTTGTTCGAAACGACGAGAACCGCTGCTATTACTGTAAGTTGGCTGGATTTTCGGCAATCTTGGCCGAGGCGCGGGCGCGCGGCATCGAGGTGGTCGTGGATGGTAGCAACGCGGACGATGCGGGCGATTATCGGCCTGGCATGCGCGCCCTCGAGGAGCTTGGGGTGCGTTCCCCGCTTCTAGAGACTGGCTGGCACAAGGATGAGGAGCGTGCGCTGCTGCGTGAATGGGGCATCCCGATGTGGGGCATGCCGGCCGGCGCATGCTTGGCGACGCGCATCCCGTGCGGCGAGCCGCTTACGGAGCGGAAGCTCGCCGCCGTGCGCGCTTGCGAGGACTATCTGCATGAGCATGGGCTTCATCAGGTTCGGGCGCGCTTGATTGAGGGGTCCTTGCAGGTTGAGGCTTCGTCCGAGGATTTGCGCGTGCTTGCATCGGCGGGAGCCCCTGCAGATGCCAGTGACGGAGCGAGTGTGCCGCACGAGGAGGGCGCATGGCATGGGGAGAGCGCGCCGAGCGAGGAGGGCGCGTCGCGCGTCGCGCTTCCAGAGGAGATGAGCGCCCATCTTGCAGGCTGTGTTGACGGCGTGGTGAACCCTTACGTTGTGCTTTACAGCAAAGGGAGCATGAACAGGTGAGCCGCTCTCGAATCTTGATGAATAGAACGAAACATAAACGCAGGTAACAAATTTCCGAAATGTATAGAAAAGTATGCTTCGGTTAATTGGCGTGATTTGGGTAGTCAAATTTGCGCTAAGTCGGTCTTTTTATCTGGGAAACGGTGGTCAATATTCGTAACCGTCCAGGTAGTGTGGGGTGCGAGAGGCCGTCTACCTGCACGATGACAAAAACGCACCCTCGAATTCCAGTATACATGACCGATTTAGCGCAAATTTGGATGCTGGGCTGTGGGACGGCCATGTTTTGGGCTTTGGGGCACATGCGCCGGGCCGGACGGATACCCGTACGCGGCATCAGCGAGCCCCGTGGCGGAAATCGGGCTGCGGCGGCTCTCGATAGAAGCTGAGCCTGTTGGCAAATCCAAACGCTTACCGCAAGTATTTCGCATTGGTGTTTCGCATGAGCGAGATAAGAAAGCAGTTCAAAGCATGTTAGATACTTTGAACTGCACGTATTGCATGGCTGGGGCAGAGGGATTCGAACCCCCGTAACCGGCACCAAAAACCGGGGTCCTGCCGCTGGACGATGCCCCAAAGCATAGCCGGCGCCCCAAAGGCGCGCTCAGCCCAATCAGTGTACCTAATCGCTCAGCGCATCGCAAACGCCATCGAGCAGTTGCACGGCAAGTGCCTGTGCATCGCTTGAGGTGAACGATCCGTATCTCGTGATCCCCGTAAGCTCAAACCGGATGAGCGTTGGCCGCGTGGTGGAAGCAGCGAGTGCGGTACGAATGCGCCGCGATACATTGGGGCAGTCTGCCAGCACGATGGTCGCGCGCGGTGCGGCATCTTCGGGAAGCTCCGAGCTCGCGAGCTCGAAAATCATATCGACGTCGTCGGGCGCTTCGCTGTCGCACAGCTGCATGCCGCTGCCGTCTGTCGTCGCAGTGGCGATGTTCCACATGCGCGACGCGACGTTGCGCGCGATGGGGTCCACTCCCATGACGGCGATTCGGTTGCGCTCGAGCACGCTCGCTGCGCGCGCGAAACCGGTGCGCTCCTCGGCGTCCACGACGGGCGGTTTGCCCTCCCACACGTGGCGCAGCCGGTGAATGTAGTTGAAGGTGTCCTGGAAGGCCATGCCGTCGGCAAAGAGCCCTACGTTCTCCTGGAATTGCTGGAGGGCCGCCTCGGTGTGCGGGCCGAACGAGCCGTCTGCGCGCCCGCACGAGAAGCCCAGGGTGTTGAGCGCGTGCTGGAGCTCCATAACATCGGCCCCATGGAAGTTGGGAAGGCGCAGGTAGAGGGTGCGGTCGCCGAGCGCGTACGAGGCGTCGACGAGGGAGCTCCAGCATGCGGTATCCACGGTATCTCCCGCATCGAGTTGCATGTTCGCGCGGAACTCCTGAACCGCTTTTGCGGTGGCGGGGCCGAACTCCTGAGCCTCAAGCTCTGCGGCATCGATGGTGTAGCCCAAGCGGGTGAGGCGCGCCTGCACGTCTTCGACGGCCGGTCCCTGCATGCCCGAGGTGATTGCTTCCATGCTGCTTCTTTCTTTATGCTTGCCCTGCGCCGACGCTGCGGCGTGGTTTCGTTGGTTCATCTTCTTTGTATAGTCTATCAAGTTGCGCGCATCGCTGCCCGCGGGCGTGCTTCCGCCTGAAAAACATCGGAATGGTAGATGGATTGTCGACATTTACTTGGCATGATGATAGCGGAAACCCCGGCGACACGGCGGGCGCCTTGGTCGCTTGTGCGCGGGCGGCGGCCGAGTGTGACGGCGTGCGGGCAAAAACCCGCGGCCGAGCGCGTGGCTCGCAGGTGGGATCCGTTGCCAAGCGCGACGGCGTGCGGGCGAGACTCGTTGCCAAGTGCGACGGCGTGTTGGCAAAACCCGCGGCCTAGCACGACGGCGGCGGAAAAGGTGGCGAGCCCCTTGGGCGCGCTGGCAAGACAGGGGTTCCGGCATCCGGATGCAGTGAGTTCGATGTGGGGTTGATGGGAATGGGGCCAGAGCAGCGACTGCTTATCGTGGACGATGAGCTTTCGATCGTGCAGATGCTTGAGGAGTTCTTCCGCATGGAAGGGTATGAAACCGTGTGCGCGCAAAGCGCCGAGGAGGCGCTTCGTGCGGTCAACCGCAGCTTGACGGAGGAGCACGCCGGGATCGACCTCGCCTTGCTCGACGTGAACATGCCCGGCATGGACGGGTTCGAGCTCTGCCGCCGTATTCGCGAGCACCTTAGCTGCCCGATCATTTTCCTTACGGCGCGCGTGGAGGACGTCGACCAGCTCGACGGGTTCGCTGCCGGCGCCGACGATTATGTGCTCAAGCCGTTCTCGCTCGAGGTGCTGGGCGGTCGCGTGCGTGCGCATCTGGCTCGTGAGGCGCGGCGCGACGCGTCGAGGCCACAGAGCGTCCGCATCTTCCATGACCTCACGATCGATTATGCGGAGCGTACGGTCGAGGTCTCGGCCCGGGATGCTCGCATCGCGCTTGACCTCACACGCACGGAGTTCGACATCATCGCGCTGCTGAGCAAGAACCCAGGGCGCGTGTACGACCGCGTGCACATCTACGAGCAGGTATGGGGGTGGGGAGCAACGGGCGACCCATCCATCGTTCGCGAGCATGTTCGTCGAGTGCGCAAGAAGTTTGCGGAGGCGGGAGTGGATGGCGAAGTCATCGAGACGGTGTGGGGCGTTGGCTATAGGTGGGCTGCGCGATGAGCGGAAGACAGGACGATAGGCTGCGGGAGCAAGGCCAAGCGGAGCGGGCGACGGCTTCTGCTGCCGGCGATTCGCAGCGCGGAGGCCGTCTTCGCCGCCTGCGCGACCGGCTGCGGGTTTGGTGGCGCAACCCCTCGATCATGCGGGCGTTTTTCGTGTATGCGCTCGTGTGGCTCGTGGCGGCCAGCGCGGTGACGCTCGTTGCTATCGACGCGCTCATGGAGGTGTACTACCGGGTGTCGGAAGAGCACCGGTCGGAGCATGTTGAGGTGAACGCGGGGCCGTACATCTACGACGCACAGACCGATGAGCTGTTGCGAGCGACGCCCGTATACCTGCAGGATTTCTACGAGCAGGTCGTGTTCGTAGCGTTTGTCAACTCGGCGCAGAGCTATTCGTCCGCGGGTGTCGTGGCCGGAGGCTGGAATCGCGATATGCAGGCTGTGGACGCGACGATGGAGCTTCTTCGCAGCGATCCCTCGTACCGTGTGTCCGATTGGGGCGGAAACTATACCGAGAACGATTACCTTCAGACCGATGGCACTCCATACAATCCCGAGGCCACGGTGAGCGTGAGCGACCTTCCCGCGTATGACGCGCGCGAGCGTGCCGAGCGCTTGCAAACGGTTGAGGAGTTCGCGAACACGAACCTTGGCGAAGATGTCGTGCTCTCGAATGTCGCTTACTACGTGTCGCTCGACGAGGCGAGTTATCTCACCTGGATTGGCTGGACGCTGCGGCTGGTGGCGGGCGTGGGGGTGCCCATCGTTGCCTTTGGAGGCCTCGCGGTGCTGCTGTTCCGCCGGTTTTATCGGCGCCACATCGGGGGCCCGCTTTCCGTGCTGGAGGCGGCGGCCGACCGCATTGCACGGCAGGACCTCGACTTTCAGATTGGTGCTGTGCGCGGGCGCGAGCTGGGGCGCCTCGGAACGGCGATGGGGGGCATGCGGTCTTCGCTGCTCGCCACCCAGCGCGAGCTATGGCGCACGGCCGAGGACCGCAGGCGTCTTAACGCCGCGTTCGCGCACGATCTGCGCACGCCGGTGACGGTGCTCAAGGGAACGCTCGAAATGGCGCGCATGAAGGCCAATCGTGCGGGAAGTGGGGAGGACGTGCGCAAGACGCTCGACACGCTTTCCGGCCAAGCCGACCGCCTGGAATCTTACGCGCAGCTTATGAGCCGTGTTACCAAGCTGGAAGACCGCGAGGTCATGCGGTCGGCATGCGCCCCATCCGATGTTGCCCGCATTCTCGAGCGCCAGGCGGCGGGCTATGTTGCCACGCGCGGGAACGGCTGCAAGCTGCTCTTCTCGTTGGGCGACGCCATGCGCGCTGCCGGGGCGAGTGACGGGAGCGTTGCCGCGCCGGATGCCGGGGGTGCCGCCGGCGCGGGTGACGGGCACGTCGTCGTGCCGGATGCCGAACGCGCTGCCGAGTCGTGCCCCGAGCCCCTCTCCATCGATATGCAATTGGTTGAGGAGGTGCTTGGCAATCTGCTGGGCAATGCCTGCGACCATGCGCGTTCGAAGGTGGAGGTGAGCGTTGATTTGCTGCAGCCCGAGCAGAGCTCGCTCGCTGCAGGAGCGCGCGGCGACGTGCGCCTAGAGCTTGTGGTCACGGACGATGGCCACGGTTTCACGGCGGAGGCGCTGCACCACGGGTGCGATCCTTTCTACAGCGAGGCCAAATCGGCCGAGCATTTCGGCCTGGGGCTCAACATCGCGCGCACGCTCGCGCGCTTGCACGGTGGTGCAGTTGAGCTGGGAAATCTTGAGGGCGGCGGCGCCTGTGTGACGGCTACGTTCGCCGTGGATACGAACGAGGAGAACCGATGATGGAGCAGGTGGAGAATCGTGCGCCGGGCATCCCGCAGGCGCCCGGATCCGCTCGCGCGGCAGCGGAGCTTGAGGCGGGAGGTCCTGCGGCTCTTCGGCGCAAACGGGTCATCGCGATTGCGGTGCTGGTTGTCATGGGTGCGTTGCTCGGCATTGCCTGCTGGCGCTACGTGCCCGGTGCTGTCGCGTGGCTCATGGATGCCCGAGCGGTGCGCGCCTTCGTGGACCAATGGGGCGTGCTGAGCCGCCTTGCGATGATCGGTATCAATATGATCCAGGTAGTGCTCGCGTTCCTTCCGGGTGAGCCCATCGAGCTTGCGAGCGGCTATGCCTTCGGTTTCTGGGAGGGCACGGCGCTTTGCCTGGTGGCGAGTGCGCTCGCAACAAGCCTGGTATACTGGGCCGTCCATCGCTGGGGTTGGCGCGTCGTGGGGCTCTTCTTCGACCGCTCGATGCTCGACCGCTTCTCGTGGCTGCGCGACGAGCGCCGGCTCGAGCTCGTTATGTTCATCGTTTTCCTGATTCCGGGCACGCCCAAGGATTTCCTCACGTACTTCGCCGGCCTTACCCGAGCGCGGTTTCTTCCGGTCCTGCTCATCACCACGGTGGGTCGCATCCCCTCGATCGTCACGTCGACGGTTGCGGCATCGTCCTTTGGCTCGGGCAATTATCTGGTTACGGGCATCTCGCTGGCAGTCGCAGTGGTGCTAGCGCTAGTGGGCGTTCTCGTGAGCCGGCGCCTGCGCTAAGCATGAAACGCAGACACCCGGTGTTGAATCGTCAAAGTGCAGGTCGCGGAAACTCGAGCGGTCCGTCTGCTCAGAAATGAAACGCAGACACCAGGTGTGCGCGATTCATCCTCCGTCGCGTGGGTCGCGTGAGTCATCGACCCCCCATGCGACCCGCGTATCCCACGCGCCCCACGCGCTAGCTGAGGCGTTCGACGAAGAAATCGGCCATGGAGAGGAGCAGCTCGCGGCAGTCGTTTTCGAGCTCGATGCCAGAGAGCTCCTCCTTGGCGCGTTCGGTCAGGCGGAGGGCATAGTCGTGGGCAAAGGCGATCGAGCCCGTCTCGTCGAAGATTTCCACAACGCGTTCGAGTAGGGCGGCATCTTGGGTGCCGCTGCGCAAGATTTCAACAAGCTCACGCCGGCTCTCGGATTCGACGTGCTCCAAGGCATGAACGGCTACAAGGGTCCGCTTGCCCTCGGTGATGTCGTTGCGGAAATCCTTGTCGCCCGCATCCCCCACAAGGTTCAAAAGGTCGTCTTGGATCTGGAAAGCCAGACCGGTAGCCAAGCCAAAGCTGCGCAAGGCTTCTACCTGCTGCTCACTTCCTCCACCCACCATCGCTCCTACCGCGAGCGGCACGGCGCCGCTGTAGTGCGCGGTCTTGAGCGTTGCCATGGTGAGGTAATCCTGAACCGTGAGGTCGAAGCGCTCGTTTTGCACCCAGCCCAGGTCGAGTGCCTGCCCTTCGACGGTTCGCTGCATCATGGCGGTCAGCTCGCCGAGTACGCGGAGCTTGAGGGGGGCGTCGAGCGCTTCGTCGCGGAGCACGGCGTCGGTGGAAAGCGTGATGTCGTAGTCGCCACAGTTAATGGCGCGGCCTACGCCTTCCGTGAGGTACATGCAAGGCTTGCCGCGCCGCAGCTGGCCCTTGTCGGCGATGTCGTCGTGAATGAGGGCCGCGCTCTGGAAGTGCTCGATTGCCGCCGCGGCGCTTCGGGCGCGAGCGGGATCACCGCCCACGGCGCGTGCCGCGAGCATGCAGATGAGAGGGCGATGCCGCTTGCCGCCGTTGGCGGAAAAGGCGGCGAGCGGTGCGTACAGGTAGCGCTCAAGGTCCGCATGCTGGGTTTGTTCCGTAAAGAACGAATCCAGATACGCGTCCAGATCATGGTGGTGCTCGGCGAGGTATGCGGCGAAGGCGTTGGCCATAGTGCAAGCTTTCATTCGTGGTGCAAAATGGGACGGGGTTGTTTTGACTCATTGAGCCAAAACAACCCCGTCCCCATATGACTTATTGGGCGGTGGCGAAGCCGTCGGGGTTCTTGGACTGCCAGTTCCAGGAGTCGCGGCACATGTCGTCGATGTTGTACTGCGCCCTCCAGCCCATCTCCTGCTCAGCCTTGGTGGCATCGCACCAGTTGGCTGCAATGTCGCCGGCGCGGCGCGGGCAGATCTGGTACGGCAGCTCTTTGCCGCAGGCCTTCTCGAAGGCGTGAATCACGTCCAGCACGGAGGATCCGGTGCCCGTGCCCAGGTTGAAGATGCCCACCTCGGAGCGGCCGTTCATCCATTCAAGCGCTGCGACATGGCCGCAGGCGAGGTCGACCACATGGATGTAGTCGCGCACGCCGGTGCCATCGGGCGTAGGGTAGTCGTCGCCGAAGACCTGCACGAACGGGCGCTTGCCCACGGCCACCTGCGCCACGTAGGGCACGAGGTTGTTGGGGATGCCCTTGGGATCCTCGCCAATGAGGCCCGAGGGGTGCGCTCCGATGGGGTTGAAGTAGCGCAGCAGCACGACGTTCCACTCCGGATCGGCGGTGTGCAGGTCCATGAGGATCTGCTCGATCATCCACTTGGTCCAGCCGTAGGGGTTGGTGGCGGGCTTCTTGGGGTCCTGCTCGGTCACGGGCGGGTTGTCCGGGTCGCCGTAGACGGTCGACGAGCTTGAGAAGATGATGTCCTTGCAGCCGTGCTCGCGCATGACATCAACAAGGGTGAGCGTGTTGCCGATGTTGTTCTGATAGTACTCGATGGGCTTCTGCACGCTTTCGCCCACGGCCTTGTAGCCGGCAAAGTGGATGACACGGGAGGGCTGCTCGGCATCGAAGATCTTGGTGAGGGCGTCGCGATCATTCACGTCTGCCTCGTAGAAGACAAGGTTTTCGGCGGCCTGGGGCCCAACGATCTCGCGCACGCGGTCGAGGGCAACGGGGCTCGCGTTGTAGAAGTTGTCGACCACGACCACCTTGTAGTTGCGCTGAAGCAGCTCAACCACGGTGTGGGAGCCGATGAACCCAGCTCCGCCGGTAACGAGAACGCAGGTATCCTGGGGTGCAAGTGTCTGTGCCATGAAAGCTCCTCACGTTGGGTTTGCCTGAACGCGCTGCTCCTGCTTTGGTGCGCGCTGTGCTTCCAAAAGTATAGCCGTTGCATGAAGGGCGAGTTGCGACGCATGGGAGGAGCGATGAATATCCCACTCGGGCCTCAGAGCGCGGTGGAATGCGCTATCCTTATGCGAAGGGCGACATATAAACACACTTACATCGGAGCACGTATGTCACACCACGATTACGCATCCTCGTCTTGCGCAGACGGGGCGCAACTTCATCCATCAACCACCGCTCAGAGTGGCCATTGTCAGGCGACGGACACCCCTGCATCAGGCGATGGAGGCCGTGCGGCACGCGGCGAAGCGGCTGCCGTCTCGCGGCGCTCCGCTCTCAAGGCCATGCTCGCCATGGCGGGCGCGGCGACGCTCTTCGCCAATCCGGTGCGTGCGTTCGCTACGCCCCAGGCCACGCAGGAGACGCTCGACGCCTTGAGCGATGCGCAGGCGAAGTACGACGAGGTCCAGGCGCAGCTCGACGAAATCTCGACCCAGTATCAGGAGCTCAGCAAGAAGCAAGATGAGACGCTCAGCCAGATCGAGGATGTCGAGCAGCAGATCGTAGATACCGAGCAGCAAATTGAGGAAAAGCAGGCAGAACTGGAAGAGAACCAGGCGCTGCTTTCCGACCGTGTTGCGACGAACTACAAAACGGGCGGCAACGAGGCGCTCTCGGTGCTGCTCTCGGCCACGACGCTCGACGACCTTATCTCGAACGCGTACTACCTCGAGAAGGTGAACGAGCAGGACCGCGCCGTCATCGCGCAGATTGAGCAGATTCAGTCGCAGCTCGAGGAGCAGAAGGCCCAGCTCGAGGAGCAGAAGGCCCAGCTCGAGGAGCTCAAGACCCAGCAGGCCGAGCAGCTGTCGCAGATGCAGGCCAAGCAGCAGGAGACGCAGGAGCTTCTGAACAACCTCGATAGCGAGGTCAAAGATCTCATCGCTCAGCGCGATGCGGAGATTCTCGCCGCTGCGAAGGCCGAGGCCGAGGAGGAGCGCAGGCGCCAGGAGGCTGCGGCGTCGCGGAACCCCAATCCCCCGGTTCTGCCCGAGCGCGGAAGCGGTCAGGATTACAGCGCGGCGAGCGGGGCGCAGAAGCGCGTCGTCAACTCGTGCTATTACACGCCGTCTCCGGGTAGCGGCTATTGCGCGCTGTGGGTCTCTCAGGTGATGCAAAATGCGGGCTTTAGCCGCGTACGAGGCAACGCGAACGACATGTATAACGCCTGGTGCACAAGCTCGAGCAAGGCGAACTTGCAGGTGGGCATGCTTATTGCCGTGTCAACGCACAGCCATACCTCGGCCGGGCGCATCTACGGGCACATTGGCATCTACATTGGCGATAACAGGGTCATGCATAACGTGGGCAACATCGAGACGCAGGACCTCGACTACTGGATCAGCTTCTACGGCACGACGGTGACCCCGCGCTGGGGCTGGGCGAACGGCATCAACCTCGCCGAGCGCAACTAGCAAGAGCTCCTCGTAGGGATTTTCGCGGATTTTGGGGCTGGCCTTGGGGCCGGCCCCTGCTGTTTTGGGCGTTTTTGAACGCTGCGGAGAAGTTCGAGGCTCGAGTCGGAAGGTTTTTGCGGACAAGCCGATTAGACCCCGCTTGCGCGTTACCAAAACCGCAGGTCGCACCAATGTGAGCGCGGCGCTTACTCGGCGGGTCGCGAAAAATCTTCCGACTCGAGCCTCGAACTTTTTTACTGCGTCCCAGCTGGGCCATTTTCATGTCGGATGGGAACCGGCCCGACCGTCTCTATCTCTTCTGCTGTTGCTGAACGAACTGATTGACAAGCTCGGTAAGCTCGGCGAGCTGGCGTTCCATGTCGGCTACCTGCTTTTCAAGGTCGCCGATGCGTTGATGGTTCTTGCGAATGCCCTCGCGGTTCAGGCGCGACTGCTCCTCGACCGGGTCGGGCATGTTCTCGCGGTGCTTGTCGCGGTTATAGGTCTCCTCGACGATGCGGCAGCCGTTGCGCCGCACCACGCGCCCGGGAATGCCTACGACGGTGCAGTTCTCGGGCACGTCTTTTACCACGACGGAATTACCGCCCACCTTGACGTTGTCGCCGATCTGGATGTTGCCGAGCACCTTGGCGCCGGCGCCCACCGTGACGTTGTTGCCAAGCGTCGGGTGGCGCTTGCCGCACTCCTTGCCCGTTCCGCCGAGCGTGACGCCCTGGTAGAGCACGCAGTCATCGCCCACCACGGTGGTCTCGCCGATGACGACGCCCATGGCGTGGTCGATGAAGAAACGACGCCCTAACTGCGCTGCGGGGTGAATCTCGACGCCGGTGAAAAAGCGCGTGACCTGGCTCAGCACGCGCGCGGGGCCGCGTGCCCCGTGGTTCCACAGCCAGTGCTCGGGCGTGTGCATCCACTTGGCATGAAGGCCGGGGTAGGAGAGGAAGATCACGAAGTCGCTTTGGGCGGCGGGGTCGTGCGTCTTGACGGTGCCGATATCTTCGCGAATGGTGTCGATAAAGCTCATGGCTGCCCCTTTTGGCATGATGGCGGGCGTGCGGGCGAGATGGGGCGATTGCGACGGAGCCTGTCCCATGCTCGACCGGCGGCTCGGGGCGGGCGGCGTGAAGCCTGAGCGCCCGAGCGTTTTCGGTTAAGTATAGCGAATTACTAGGATTAGGAAACGGGGCCAGCGCCCTTCACGAGGTGACCTCATGCGAGGGGGTGCTTCTCCAAAAGCTGAGTGTTTTCCTAGGGCACATGCTCTCTTGCCGCGGCGTCCGTTAACAGATAGCCCCCAGGTCCGCGCCATCCGTTAACAAATGGCCCCCAGATCCACTCCCCTCGTTGCGTTATCCGTTAACAAATCACCTCCCCAGGTCTGCGCCCCTTGCCGCGCCATCCGTTAACAAATCGCTCATAAGCAAGAAACCTCTCGGTGACGCGTGTGAACGGAGTACCATAAAGGGCACGCGATTGCGCTCTGCGTTTGCGCACGGTTCAACGTTTCGATACGAGGGGAGCACCCATGGCAGCAGAGAAGAAGGATATCGACTGGGGTAGCCTCGGCTTCGCCTATCAGCCCACGGACTACAGCTACGTCTGTAACTACAAGGACGGCGCTTGGGAGGAGGGCGGCCTCACCACCGATCACACGCTCACACTCTCCGAGTGCGCGGGCATCTTCCATTACTGCCAGGAGGTCTTCGAGGGTCTCAAGGCCTATACCACCAAAGACGGCGACATCGTCTGCTTCCGCCCGGACCTCAACGCCTCCCGTATGGCAGACTCCGCTCGCCGCATCGTGATGCCGCCCTTCCCGGAGGACAAGTTCATCGAGGCCGTTAAGATGGTCGTCAAGGCCAACGAGGCGTGGGTGCCGCCGTTCGGCTCGGGCGCTACGCTCTACGTTCGTCCGTTCATGGTGGCAACGGGCGAGGTCATCGGCGTTGCGCCGGCAGATGAGTACCAGTTCCGCATCCTCGTGACGCCCGTGGGCCCGTATTATTCCGGTGGCGTTAAGCCCGTGGCCGTGAAGGTTCCCGAATACGATCGCGCAGCGCCCCATGGCACCGGCGCCATCAAGGCCGGCCTCAACTACGCCATGAGCTTGTATCCCAGCGTCCAGGCGCATGCCGAGGGCTTCGCCGACAACATGTTCCTCGACCCCATGACTCACACCTATGTTGAGGAGTCCGGCGGTGCCAACTTCCTTTTCGTTGACCAGGACGGCACGCTCGTGGTGCCGCAGAGCCACACCGACTCCATTCTGCCGTCCATCACGCGTCGCAGCCTCGTTACGGTCGCGCGCGATATGCTCGGTATGACCGTGGTGGAGCGCCCGGTCGAGTTTGCCGAGGTCCAAGCGGGCGCGTTCGTCGAATGCGGCATGTGCGGCACGGCTGCCGTCATCAGCCCGGTGGGCAAGGTCGTGAATGGCGACGAAGAGATCGTCTTTGGCGAGGGCGGCATGGAGCACGTGGGCCCGGTCATGCAGAAGCTGCGTGAGACGCTCACCGGTATTCAGGCTGGCGAGATTGAGGGTCCTGAGGGCTGGATCGTTAAGGTCGCATAGGTCGTTCATTCCCGGCGGAGGCCCCGCTCCCCCTTGTTCCGATGTCCTCGCGCTGCGCGCTGCGGATTACGGAACAAGGGGAAGCGGGGCCTCCTGCGTTTACGGCCTTGCTGGGGCGGGGAGGGTCGTAGCAGCTTTGGGCGAGCATCGCTGCGCTCGCTCGCGTGCATTTGCGTGGCGTGTGCGCCGCTGCGCTCGCTCGCGTACATGGGGCGCGTGCGGCGCACCGCTTCGCCCGCGCTTCGGGCTTATATGCCTCGAGCCCATATCAGTGCACCCCCCCTGCTGCGTAAAACGTGTACACGAGCGTCACGAATCGCCGTTTTTCGGCCAGATTTTGACGCTCGTGTACACGTTTTGGGTGAGGCGCTGTGTGGGTTCGAATCTCTCGCTCGTTGCAGAAAAAAGCCCGAGCCGGGTGACCGGCACGGGCTACGAGCGTCTATGGCTGAGAGGGGGGTTCGGGGCGCCGCTTCACGCCGCCGTCCGCTGCGGCCGTTCGCGCGGTCATGCGTGCTTCGCTGGAAAACGCTCCGCGTTTCCTCAGTTCCGCACCTTCACAGGGTTCGAATTCCTCATCCGCTGCAGAAAAAAGCCCGCATCCCAAAGGAACGCAGGCTTGGCATTCACCATGGCGGAGAGAGAGGGATTCGAACCCTCGAGGCGCTCACGCGCCCAACGGTTTTCAAGACCGCCGCATTCAACCGCTCTGCCATCTCTCCGTGGTAGGTAATGATAGCATCGAATACCGACCGGCGTGAGAAAGAGGGACGGCCGTGGGCGACGAGCGGAATATCGACATGTCTCTGGGCGGGCTCGACGAGCGCTTCATGCGCGAGGCGCTGGCCGAGGCGCATGCGGCAGCGGCGGAAGGCGAGGTGCCCATCGGGGCTGTTGTGGTCTACGAAGGCGAGATCATCGCCCGGGCGCACAACCGTCGTGAGCTGGACGAAGACCCCTCTGCGCATGCGGAGTTCTCGGCGATGGTCGCGGCGGCTCACGCGCTCGGACGCTGGCGGCTCACGGGCTGCACGGTGTATGTGACCCTCGAGCCCTGCGTAATGTGTGCGGGTCTTATGGTGAACGCGCGCGTGACCCGCTGCGTTTACGGCGCGGCCGACCCCAAGGCCGGCGCGCTTGGGTCACTTTACCAGCTGAATGCCGACCGACGGCTTAACCATGCGTTTGAGGTGACTGCGGGTGTGCTTTCCAACGAGTGCGCAGGTGTGCTCAAGGCTTTTTTTGCCGAGCTTCGGGGTGAGGGGCGTGCGAACGACGCGCACGTCTCGAAACGAGACGAGGCCCTGCGTTCTCGAAACGGCCCTATGTTGACTCAGTGCCGTGGGCGAGATGCAGCGGATGCGACGGCGCCGCGTGCCGAAGGTGCTCATGCTGCGGCTGCGGACGGTGCGACTGGCCTTGCCGCGGACAATGCGCGTGCCGCTGCCCATCCAGGCTCCGCTTCCCGTGCCACGGACGGTGCGCGCGCTGCCGCTTTGTTGGGCCCCTCTCCCCGTGTGCTCCTGGCAATCGACTCCTTCAAAGGTTCCGCCACGAGCGCTCAGGCAGAAGCATGGGTGACCGAGGGCATTCTCCATGCGTGTCCGAATGCGCGGGTGACGGCTATGCCTGTCGGAGACGGAGGAGAAGGGACGGGGGAGGCGCTCGCGGCATCGGGCGGAACGACGAGGCGCGCGGCGCAGGCGCACGACGCGTTCGGACGCGTTGTTTCCGCCGAATATTTGCTGTTCGATGCTGCAAGTAATGAGTCTTCAACAGCGGATGATGGTTCCACTGCAAATTCGGAAGCCGTGCGTTCGGTAGAAGAGAACGACGCATTCTCCACGGTGCACGCTGAGAGCGGGCGCGGCCCCGAGCACTCCGTCGGCACTTCCCATGAAGCGTTCATCGAGATGGCGGTCGTTGCGGGCCTCGGTAGCTCTGACCGAACTCCCCAAGCTGCGCTCGCTGCCACGACTTACGGCGTGGGTGAGCTGGTGCTCGACGCGATTGCGTCCGGCGCGCAAACCATCTATCTCGGCCTTGGAGGGAGCGCGACCAACGACGGCGGTGCGGGATTTCTGCAGGCGCTCGGCGCTCGGCTGCTCGATGCGGACGGTCGGGACATCCCAACGGGTCTCGTGGGACTTGAGAAGGTCGCTTCTATCGATTTGGGGCCGGCGGTGCAGGCGCTCGGGCCTGCGCGCCTTATCGCGCTTTCGGATGTGACGAACCCGCTGGTGGGGCTGCGAGGCGCCCTGCGTGTTTTTGGTCCGCAGAAGGGGCTGGCCCAAGACCCCGACGCGCTCGATGCTTACGACCGCTGGATGGTCCGCTACGGGGCGCTGCTCGATGCGGCGTGTCGCGCGGTGGCTACCCCGCGCTTCCGCTCGCTGGCCGGTGTGCCCGGAGCGGGTGCAGCGGGCGGTTTGGGCGCGGCGGTGCTCGCGCTTGGGGGCGCGCTCACGCCCGGGATTGATGCGGTGCTTGATCGCGCCGGGTTCGATGAGGCGCTGCGCGGCTGCGATGTAGTGGTAACCGGCGAGGGATTGATGGACGGCCAGACGGCGGGCGGCAAGGCGCCGCTCGGCGTGGCGCGCCGCGCCCGGGCCGCCGGTGTGCCCGTGGTTGCTGTGGTGGGTGGTCGAGCCGATGATCTTGACGCCGTGTACGAGCAAGGAGTCGACCTCGTTCTGCCCATCGTGCGTAGGCCGATGGGTCTCTTCCATGCTCTCGACCCCAGCCAGACACGCGCCAACCTCCGTGCCGCCGGCGAGGCCGCCATCCGCGCGTATTTGCTATAAGGTTGGCAGCTCTGGGCCCCCGATTCTTTATCTGGGCATGTTCAGTGCCGCATGCGGGTGAATTCGAGGCGGCGGATTCGGGCCATCCCATGCTCATCGTGGGTGGCTGCCGGCAACGACGGGTTGCCGAATTTGGCGGATTGCCTGCTGGAGCAGTCTTGCCCATTGAGCTCGATTCTCCAGCGCTGCGGATTTGGGGTTATTCGGTGCCCAGCGCTGCGGATTCGGAGTTACCCGCGCCGAGTGCTGCAGATCCGGAGTTATCGGCCTCCACAGGCGCCCGTAACTCCGGATCTGCAGCACTGGGAGTCCTTAACTCCAGAATTGCTACGTTGGGCGAGGGGGGACGCTGCCGATAACTCCGAATCTGCCGCACTCGCCGAGCATAACTCCATATCTGCAACGCCGGGGGCCGGAGCGCTGTCGATAACTCGGGATTTGCAGAGCCAGAGGAGGGGTAACTCCATATTTGCCCCACCGAGCGGGAGGATGGTTCCGGAGCCGGCTCGGTGAACAGGGAGCAGCTTCCGATTTGCCGCAATGAGCGCCGTTAATTCCAAATATGCAGAGGCGGGCGTGCCGCGATTTCTCGTCTGTTGGGATTAATCGATGTTTTCCTAGACGGCGGCGGTGGAAGCGGGTACCATAGACCAAGCGCCTAGCGCGTTCGATGGGTTCGGGTGACGATATGTTCCGAACCTGGTCAGGTCCGGGAGGAAGCAGCCATAAGGAGCCTCTGCCGGGCACCCGGATCCATCGAGCGCACGGGCGCTTTTTGTATATGGAGCGCGCTGCCAGACAGGGGGGCACGCCTGCCGGGCGAGAAGCACCTTGCCAAGCAGGGAGCACACCTACCGAGAGAGGGCACTTGCCAGGCAGGGAGCACGCCCGCCGGGCGAGGAGCGCGCTGCTAGATAGAGAGCACACTCGCTAGACCCTCCGCACTCGGTCCCGCTCCGGCGTGTGCCTCTTAATTCCTTGTTGCACCCACTAGTTCATGCCGTTTCGTTTTGCGAGCTCAACCAGCTTGCCCTATCATGGCTTGAGCAATCCATTGCCCGACCGAAGGCGGTCTATGTTCAAGCTCCTCAAAAGCTTCGGCGGCTCGTACCGCGCGAACCTTGTTCTCGGTCCGCTCTGCAAGCTTATCGAAGTCGTGTTCGACCTGTTCACGCCCATCATTGTGGCCTATATGATCGACGCGGGCGTGGGCACGCGCAGCGTTCAGCCCGTGCTCGCGGGCGGCGGAATCCTTCTCGCGATGGCCGCTGTGGCCATCCTCTTCGCCCTCGCCTGCCAGAAGATGGCCTCGCGCGCATCGCAGGGCATGGGCACAAGCATCCGCCACAGCCTGTACGAGCACATCAACGCGCTTTCGCATGCTGACCTCGACCGCTTTGGTACGCCTTCGCTCACCACGCGCATCACCAACGACGTCAACCAGGTTCAGCTTGCCATCGCGCTCGGCATACGGCAGCTCATGCGCTGGCCGTTTCTGGCCGTGGGCTCGCTTGTCGCTGCGCTCGCTATCGACGTGCGGCTCGGACTCATTTTTGTGGTGTCGATGGCCGCTGTGGGTGGCCTCTTCTGGTTCGTCATGAAGGCATGCATTCCGTATTACCGCAGTATGCAGGCGAAGCTCGACCGCATCGCGCTCATCGTGCGCGAGGGGTTGTCGGGCGTTCGCGTGGTGCGCGCCTTTGTTAGAGAGGGGCACGAACGGCGGCGCCTCGCCGATGCAGCCCAAGATCAAGCCGCTACCGCCATTGCGGTCGGCCGGCTCTCCTCGGTGCTCAACCCTGTGACGTTTTTGGTGATGTACCTCGCTGTTTGCGCCATCCTTTGGGCGGGTGGTATCCAGGTGAACATCGGCGAGCTCACGCAGGGTCAGGTCGTGGCCTTTGTGAGTTACATGACCCAAGCGCTGCTTTCTATCGTATACGTGGCGAATCTCGTGGTGGTGTTTACCAAGGCGAGCGCCTCGGCCGCACGCGTGAACGAGGTGCTCGCGTGCCAGCCGAGCGTGACGGACGAGGGCGCCGAGCCCGTGGAGCTGTTGAGCTCGGCGGGGCTGCCGGGTGTGGCGGAGCGAGCGGATGGCGCGGGGCTGCCGGACACGGCGGAACAGGTGCGCCCGGCGGAGCGGGCGGACGCGGGGCTGCCGAACGGAGCGGAGCGGATCCCCACGCTCGCCCTGCGTAACGTCTCTTTTGCTTACCCCGGTGCGGCTGCGGACGCCGTGCACGATGCGACGCTCACGCTCATGCCGGGACAGACGCTCGGCGTGATCGGCGGAACGGGTTCGGGCAAGTCGACACTCGTCTCGCTCATCCCGCGGCTCTACGACGCGACGGAAGGGGCGGTCGAGGTGCTTGGCCGCGATGTGCGCGCGTGGCAGCTCAAGCAGCTCAGGCAGGTCGTGGGCATGGTACCCCAACAGGCTATGCTCGTTTCGGGAACCATCCGCTCCAACCTCATCTGGCGCGATGAGGGGGCCACGGACGATGATCTTTGGCGTGCACTCGAGCTTGCGCAAGCGGCGGAGTTCGTTCGCGCGCTGGCCGACGGTCTCGATGCCCCGGTTGAGGCAGGCGGCAAGAATTTCTCCGGCGGCCAGCGCCAGCGCCTTACCATTGCGCGAGCGCTCGTGGGGGCACCTAAGCTGCTGATTCTGGACGACTCGGCCTCCGCGCTCGACTATAAGACCGACGCCGCCCTGCGCGTGGCGCTTGCGTCGTACGGGCGCGATGCTGCTGCGTCTGGGGAGCTGCCCCCGGCCGTCGTGGTGGTCTCGCAACGCGTTGCCAGCGTGCGTGCCGCGGACCTCATCTGTGTCATGCGCCGCGGCAACGTGGTAGGGCTCGGCACGCACGACGAGCTCGTTCGTACCTGTGCCATCTACCAAGAGATCTGCGCCTCCCAAGGCGTCGAGGATGAGACAGTTTCACCCGGCACAACTGTCTCACGTCATGAGGAGGTGCGCCATGGCTAATCCGTACGGTGCGGTGGGCTCGGTGGCGACGGTTGCCTCGAGTATCTCGGGCGGTGCCGGTGGCGCCTCGGGCGGCCCCGACGCGCCGAGCGGCCGGGACGATTCGCTCAAGAGCACGCTCACTACAGGCCAGGTGCTCGGCCGGCTCATCGGATGCATTCGTCCACACCTGGGCTCGTTCTTGCTATCGTTTGCCGCCTCGGCCATCTCGGTCGTGCTCCAGCTCTATGTGCCCATTCTTGTGGGGCGCGGGATCGACTGCATCATCGCGGCGGGCCGGGTGGACTTCAACGCGCTCGTGCCCCTCCTCTTGCAGCTCATCGTGGTCATTGTGGGTGCGGCCGCCTTCCAGTGGGTGCAGGGGTACTGTGTGAATCGCCTCGCCTACGAGACCGTGCGCGATTTGCGCACCCAAGCGAACGACAAGCTCAGCCGCATGCCCATCTCGTTCATCGACAGCCACGCGCACGGCGACCTCATGAGTCGCGTGGTCAACGACGCCAATCAAGTTGGCGACGGCTTGCTCCAGGGGCTCACTCAGTTCTTTACCGGAGCGGTGACGATTGCAGGGACGCTTGCGTTCATGCTCTCCATCTCGGTTCCCATGGCCGTGGTCGTGGTGCTCGTGACGCCGCTCTCGGTGCTTGTGGCCTCCGCGATCGCACGGCTCTCCCATTCGAGCTTCATCGACCAGCAGCGCATCCAAGGGCAGCTCGGCGGGTACGTCGAGGAACTCGTGGGATGCCAGAAGCTCGTAGACGTGTTCGCCCATGGCGACGAGGTGCTCAAGGGGTTCGACGCCCTCAACCAAGAGCTCTATGTTGCCGGCGAGCGCGCTCAGTTCCTGAGCTCGCTGTCCAATCCGGGAACGCGCGCCGTGAACAACGTGATTTACGCCATCGTAGCGGTCATGGGGTGCGTGTGCGTTATCACTGGTTGGCCCGCCCCGCTCACGGTGGGCGGCGTTCAGACTTTCCTCTCGTATGCCAACCAGTACACGAAGCCGTTTAACGAGATCACCGGCGTAATCACGCAGATCCAGGCCGCCTTCGCCTCGGCGCGACGCCTCTTTGCGCTCATGGATGCGCCTGAAGAAGAACCCGATGCCCCCGGTGCTATAGAGTTGGTGGATGCTCGGGGCGAGGTCGAGCTCGCGCACGTGGACTTCTCCTACGTTCCCACCCGCCCGTTGCTGAGGGATATCTGCGTGCACGCCCAGCCGGGGCAGCGCTACGCCTTGGTGGGACCAACGGGCTGCGGCAAGACGACCCTCATCAACCTGCTGCTTCGCTTCTACGATGTGGATGCTGGCGAAATACGCGTGGATGGCGCAGACA
This sequence comes from Enorma shizhengliae, assembly GCF_009676995.1. NCBI lineage: Bacteria > Bacillati > Actinomycetota > Coriobacteriia > Coriobacteriales > Coriobacteriaceae > Enorma > Enorma shizhengliae. The sequence goes on along the minus strand of NZ_VTFZ01000005.1, from coordinate 46,765 downwards.
CCTCGTGCATCGCGCGCGATAGCCTCCGGCGTGCCTTCGGCATGGTGCTGCAGGAGTCGTGGCTCTTCGAGGGCACGGTGCACGACAACATCGCGTACGGCAAGCCCGATGCGACGCGCGAGGAGGTCGTTGCGGCGGCGGAGCGAGCGCGAGCCGATTCGTTCATCCGCGCTCTACCGCAGGGCTACGACACGGTGATCCCCGAAGACGGCGGCACCTTTAGCCAAGGCCAGCGTCAGCTGCTGTGCATCGCGCGCGTGATGCTCACCGATCCGGCCATCCTTCTGCTCGACGAGGCCACCTCGAGCATCGACACGCGCACCGAGCTGCAGGTTCAGCGTGCGTTCGACGAGCTCATGGAAGGAAGGACGAGCTTTATCGTCGCGCATCGGTTGAGCACCATTCGCAATGCCGATTGCATTCTGGTAATGCGTGACGGGGAGATTATCGAGCGCGGGACGCACGATGAGCTGCTTGCCGCGGGCGGTGCCTACGCCGAGCTATATACCTCGCAGTTTACCTACGCCTAAGCGAAGCGGGACCGCTCGGCGTGAGACAATCGTGCCGGGTACATCTGTCTCATGCGCGCCTCACCTTCGCGTGTGATGAAACGCAGACACCCGGTGCCTGCGTTTCAGCGCCTCCGCGCTCGCGCTAGCAACCAGTTGCCGGTTCATTCAAAAACTTCTTGCATTGTGTATAGGTGTGTATATACTGTACTTAACGGGTATACACACTATGCCCAAACAGGCTTATCGAGACGTCCGGCAAGCCTGTTGCCTGGCGGGGGACGCCCCGTTGGGCGCTGCGGATGCGCGGCGTCGAGGTTTCGCGCTCGCTCATCCAGGTAACGGAAAGGATTCGGATTCGTGGAACTCATCATCTCCAACGCGAGTAGCAAGCCCATCTACGAGCAGATCACGGGCCAAATCAAGGCCATGATCCTCTCCGGCGAGCTTGCCGAGGGCGAGCAGCTCCCAAGCATTCGCGCGCTGGCGAACAGCCTGCGGGTGAGCGCCATCACCACGAAGCGCGCCTACGCCGACCTTGAGGCTGATGGCTTCATTGAGACGGTTCAAGGCAAAGGAAGCTTCGTCGCCGGAGGCAATGCGGAGCTCATCCGCGAGGAGCAGCTGCGCCAGGTGGAGGACCTCATGGGGCAGGCGGTCGATGCCGGCCGCGCCATGGGCCTCTCGAAGACCGAGCTTACCGAGATGTTCACCTTGCAGCTCGAAGACGGGGACTGATGACGGGGCCGAAATGTCAAATGCAGTGAGTCAAAACGGGACAGTCCCAATTTGACCCCAATTTGACCGATTTGACACCTCGGTCCCAGGGTCAACCGAAAGGACAGTACGATGACGATTGTCGAAAGCCGGGGGCAGGTCCCGGGTGCCGCGCAGGACGTCCCGCTCATCGAGGCGCGCGGAATCATCAAGCACTATGACGGTTTTTCGCTCGATAACGTGAGCCTCTCTGTGAGCGAGGGCGAGGTCGTCGGTTTCGTTGGCAAGAACGGCGCCGGCAAGTCGACTACCATCAAGGCACTGCTGGGCCTCGTCAAGCTCGATGGCGGCGAGGGGTCGATCCTCGGTGTCCCGTCGAGCGAGCTCTCCCGCCCCGTGCACGCCGTGACGAAGGAGCGCATCGGTGTGGTTTTCGACACGATTTCCATGCCCGGGCACCTCCGCGTCGCCGATGTGGGGCGCGTATTCTCCCATGCGTACGCCTCATGGAATCCTCGCATGTTTGAGCAGCTCACGCACGATTTCGATCTTGCAGCTACCAAGCAGGTGAAGGAGCTCTCGCGCGGCATGGGCATGAAGCTCAGCCTCGCCTGTGCGCTCAGCCACGATGCGCGCGTACTCATCCTAGACGAGGCGACCGCGGGCCTCGACCCCATGGCTCGTGACGAGCTCCTCGACCGATTGCTCGATTTCGTTGCCAAGCCTGGGCGTGCCATCCTCATGTCGAGCCACATTACCTCCGACCTCGAGCGCATCGCGGACCGGGTGCTTTGCATCGATGAGGGAAGGATCGTCTTCGACTTGGCTAAAGACGAAATCACCGACGAGATGGGCATCGCCCGCTGCCGCGTGGCGGAGTTCGAGCGCATCTGCGCAAGCGGCATCATCCCCGAGGGCCAGCTGCGTTATCGCAAGAACGACTATGGCATCGACCTGCTCGTTCCTGACCGCTTTGTCTTCGCCGAGAACTTCCCCAACGTTCCGTGCGACCGGATGTCCATCGACGACTATCTCTCCCTTACCCTGAAAGGTGGTGTGCGGTAAATGAAGCGCGCGTACCTTATGGAAATGACGATTTTCCGTGATTACATCAAGCAGCTCATAGGCGTTGGCTTTTTCGTCTCGATATTCGTTTCGGCGGGTATGGGTTCGATAGTGGCCGCGCCGGCGATTCTCACCATGATGTTCTTCATGATGGGCTGCATGTCGGCGAGCGCTTACGACGAGCAAAGCAACTGGGGCGCCTTCCGGCTGACCATGCCGGTGAGCCGCCGCGATGTGGTGCTCGGCCGCTACGGCGTCATCGTGACGCTCGGGTTCCTGGGCATGGCGGCGGGCTGGGCGGCCTGCCTGCTCATTCTGGCTTTGGGGAGTGTCGTTGAGCTTCCGTTCGGCCTCTCGGATGCCATCGCGTTTGACGAGGGCATGTTCTTGGGGGCGGTTTTCTCTACCGCGTTCTGTATGGCGCTTGGCTCGCTGATCGCGTCGATTGAGACGCCCATCTACTTCAAGTTCGGCCAGAACAAGACCACGCAGTGGCTGCCCATGATCACGGTGCTGCTTTTCGTGGGGCCCATGCTCATCATCAACGGAACGGGTATTCTGGACAACGGGTCCATGAGCTTTGGGAACATCGCCTCGCTTCTGGGGTTCATCGAGACACCCGTTGGCGTGGCGACGTGCTTCGCGATATTCCTAGCGTTCACGGTTGTGGTGCTTGGTGTTTCTGCTGCCGTCTCGCTCAAGCTCTACGAGGGACGCGAGCTGTAGCGCGGGATTGTCGCTCTTGCGGTGCGGCCTGCTTGGCGATGTGTGGAAAACCTTCCGATTCGAGCCTCGAGCTTTTTGAGCGGTTCCGCGCTGGCCGGATGGGGTAGGGTGATACCGACTCAGAGGCGGCGTTAAGGAGCGGGCATGAAGTGTCTCGTTGTGGTGAACAGCAAGGGTGGAAACACCCGCATGGTGGCAAACGCACTGGTAGATTCGTTGGAAAAGGCTGGTTCCGAGGCCGTGCTCGTGGATGATCCGGCCGCCGTGGACCGCGCTTCGGTCGATGCGGCCGAGGCTGTGCTTGCGGGCTTTTGGACCGATAAGGGCGATTGCGCCCCCGAGATGGCCTCTCTTCTTGAGACGCTTGAAGGAAAGCGCGTGTTCCTGTTCGGCACGGCGGGGTTCGGGGGCAGCCCTGAATACTTCGAGCGCATCCTGGGCAACGTTCGCAAGCACCTTTCTGACTCGGTTGAATACCTGGGCGGCGCCATGTGCCAGGGGAAGATGGGCGCTGGCGTGCGCAAGCGCTACGAGGCGATGCTTGCCGAGAATCCCGGCGACGCCCGCATCCAGGCGATGATCGACAACTTCGATGCGGCGCTCGCACATCCGACCGAGGAGGATGTCGCGCGGATCACGGCTGCTGCTCAGCGCGCACTCGGCGCGTGACGCTTGTGTCAGGTGAGACACTTGTGCCGGGTGAAACTGTCTCATTTGTGACACCGGTGCCGGGGGATGCTGCCACGCTTGCGGCGCCCCGAGGCGTAATCTGCCGACGCCCCGTCTTTCGCATGGTTCTAGTCCTAGACTTCGTTGATTGCATGGGCTGGTTTTATGGCGCGCGCCTCGCTCCGGCACGGGCGTTTCGGCGATAATAAGAGCACTGCAACGCCGACAGAGGGGACGAATCGCATGGCAGAAACCACGCCGGCCAAGGTTTACTTCACCAACTTGCGCTCGTATGGACGCGAGAGCCAGCTCGACAAATTGAAGCGGCTCATCCGCCGTGCGGGCATCGACCAGATTGACTTCGAGAACAAGTTCGTCGCCATCAAGATTCACTTCGGCGAGCTCGGCAACTTGAGCTTCCTGCGCCCCAACTACGCGCGCGCCGTCGCTGACGTGGTGAAGGAGCTCGGCGGCAAGCCATTCCTTACGGATTGCAACACGCTCTACGTAGGCAGCCGCAAAAATGCGCTCGAGCATATCGACTGCGCGTACCAGAACGGCTTCACGCCCTACGCCACGGGCTGCCACGTGATCATCGCCGACGGCCTCAAGGGCACGGACGAGGCGCTCGTGCCGGTGAAGAACGGCGAGTACGTGAAAGAGGCGAAGATCGGCCAGGCGCTCATGGACGCGGACATCGTCATCTCGCTTACGCATTTCAAGGGGCACGAGCAGGCAGGCTTCGGCGGCTGCATGAAGAACCTCGGCATGGGTGGCGGCAGCCGCGCGGGCAAGATGGAGCAGCACGCGGCGGGCAAGCCCGATGTCGCGGCGGAGAAGTGCATCGGGTGCCATGCCTGCGAGCGTATCTGTGCGCACGGCGCCGTAAGCTTCAAGGATACGCGTGAGCGTGAGCTGCCGAACGGCCAGACGCGCACGGTGCATGTGGCGAAGATCGATCACGACCGCTGCGTGGGCTGCGGGCGCTGCATCGGCGCGTGCAACCAAGATGCCATCGCCCCCGGGTACGACGCTGCCGTCGATGTGCTCAACTGCAAGATCGCCGAGTACACGCAGGCCGTGGTGCAGGATCGTCCGAACTTCCACATCTCCATCGCCATGGACATCAGCCCCAACTGCGATTGCCATCCTGAAAACGATACCCCCATCGTGCCTGACCTGGGCATGTTCGCGAGCTTTGACCCCGTGGCAATCGACCAGGCTGCAATCGATATGGCGCTTGCGGCGCCCGCGCTCCCCAATACCGAGCTCACGGACATGCGCGCCAAGCTCGAGGCGGGCGGCGGCGTGCCCGAACGCTGCGAGCACGATCACTTCAACATGACGCACCCCGACACCAATTGGCGGAGCATGATCGAGCACGCCGAGAAGATCGGCTTGGGCACGAGCCGCTATGAGCTCATAGAGGTGAAGTAGGCGAAGAAGGGGAGTAGACGAGGGCCAGACCGTTCGGACATCTTGGCCGAACTGGGGCCGTTCTCCATGCGCGTGCCGGGCGGGGCTGCGCGTCGAAGTGGGGCCGCCCGTTCATCCGGCTCGCCTTCGCGCCTACCTTGTCATCCACCTGTTCCTCAAAGCGTCGCATAACTCAATGATGGGGTCGAAATTCGGGCTTCGTCGTCGAGTTATGTGACGCTTTTTTGACTATGCTGTACAGAACTGCACGGCAACGTTTGGAGTGCGTCCGCAGCCTTTGGTAGGCCCGCGGTTGGGCGTGTCGTCAATGCGAGGCGCGGCGCGCATGGGGCAAGGAGGCGACCATGGACATCCCGGTAGTTCTCTCCCATCGAACGGCGGCGCTTATCCGGAGAACGGAGCATTTTGAACATCTGCGTGCAGCAGCGCGGGCAAACGGCGAGCGTTATGGCGTGGCCCCGTATGTCGAGGAGAGCGATCTGCCCGATATCGGCCTCTCGGCATCCGGCCTCAAGGCATCAGCCATCGTGCAGCGCATCCGGAGCGCGTTATCGACTTGGGGAATCACCGACCGGGACCTCGTTCGGCTCGACGTGATGGTCTCCTTTGCGGAAGATCGTGTGCGGACGCGCGGCATGGCCTGCCATACACTCGGCCGTGCGATTGGAGAGAACGACGTGTTCCCGGTGGCGAGAGGCCTCGTGACGGTGTCGGATGCACTGTGCTTCGCGCAAGCGGGGGCTTGGATGGGCAGCATGGAGCTCATCGAGTGGGCGTATGAACTTTGCGGAGCCTATTTCCTTCCCCTCGATGGAGACTACGCGGAGCGATCTGTGTGCTTGACGCGGGACGAGCTACGTTGTCAGCTCGAGCGCTATCGGGGCGTGCGAGGCGCCGCACATGCGCTGCGGGCTCTCAACTCGGTGCACGACGGCGCGCGCTCGCCCATGGAGACGGCGCAGGCAATGATGGTTTCCTGTCCGAAATCGATGGGCGGTCTCGGGTATCGCCATATTGTGCTGAATCATCGCGTTGGTGTGCCGACGGATTATTCCCGGTACACGTCGGCCCCATATTACGAAATCGACCTGTTCGCACCGGTGCGTGGTGTGGGCGTGGAATACGACGGGGATGAACATAGCAAAAAGGCTCGTCGGGGACACGATGCCGAGCGCATGAACGTGCTTTCCCTTATGGGATACGACATCAAGGTACTCACGAGTGTGCAGTTTTCTCGGCAGCTGGATATGCATCGGGCGATGAACGGGATTGCAGCATCGATTGGCATCAAAGTGCCTTCTTCTGCGAAGTTTCAGCAGGCGCAGGAGCAACTTCGCCGCTTTGTCACGCGCAGATGGCGCAACGGAGGTTGACAGTGCAGCGGAGTTGACGGTGCGCAAGGATACGTCGAAAGCGTCGCATAACTCTGGGGTGAAGCCCGATTTTCGGCCTTACCGTCGAGTTATGCGACGCTTTGTCGGTAATGCTTGCAGGGCGCGGTCTGCCGGAGGAAGGTGTCGAGAGTCTTCCCGAGGGATATGTGCCCCCCCGCATTCTGCTATAGTTATGCAGACCCTATCTATGGAGGATGTATCGCCCGTATGGCAGATTCGAGTGACAGTCCCCGGCCGCAGTCGACAACGGCTGCGGCGGAAATCGTTGATGTAGCTGATCCGAGCTCTTCGGCATCGGTGAGTGGCGGCGCGGCGTGTGGTTCCGCAGTGCCTCCAACGGCGCCCCCGGATTCTTGCGCCACGTGTCGCAAGCGTCGTCGGTCATGCCCCAAGTATGCGCAGGACAACAAGGACGGTTCCTCGGCCGGGCAGCCTCTCTACACGCTCGGCGAAGAGATCGCCAATTCCATCACGCACGGCATTGGCGTGCTGCTTGCCATCGCCGGGCTCGTGTTGCTCATCGTGAAGGCGGCCCTCGGCGGAGCCGATTCAACGCACATCATCTCGGCAATCGTTTTCGGCGTGACGCTCATCCTAGAGTACTTGGCTTCCACGCTCTACCACGCCATCCAGGTGCCCGCGGCCAAGCGCATTTTCCGCATTATCGACCACAGCAGCATCTACCTGCTCATCGCTGGTAGCTATACGCCGTTTTGCCTTATCACGCTCGCGCCGTATGGCGGCATCGTGCTGTTCGTCGTGGTGTGGGCGCTCGCGTTCGCCGGCGTGTCGTTCGAGATCATCGGCCGCCAGCGTCAACCTCGTTGGGTGACCATTCTCATCTATCTCATCATGGGCTGGCTCGTGGTGTTCCGTTTGCCGCAGCTCTTGCAGGCGCTCGATCCGGTGGCGCTCGCGCTGCTGGTGGTGGGCGGCCTGTGCTACACCATTGGAACGGCCTTCTACCTTATGAAGAAGATTCCCTATATGCACAGCGTGTGGCACCTGTGGGTGCTCGCGGGAAGCATTTTCATCTTTATGGCGGTGATCCTCTTCGTGATCTGACCTTTCCGGCGGCACCTCGCCCCGCCGCACGCCGCGTCGCGCAGCGCGCGCCAGCCGCGCTTAATGTGAGCGCATGGCATATGGCTCCGCACCGGCATCACCGCATTCCGTACCCAACCGAGGAGGTTCGAACTCGTCCCTATGGGCATATTCATTTCCATCGTTGCTACCCTCTTGCTCACGCTGCTCAACGGTTACTTTTCGATGTCCGAGATGGCGCTCACCACCGCTAAGCGCGCTACGCTCGAGCATGACGCCGAGGAGGGCGACAAGCGCGCCGCGCGCGCACTCGACCTCGCAACCGACTCCACGGACTTCTTGGCCACCATCCAGGTCGCCATCACGCTCGTTGGCTTCTTCTCCGCAACCGTCTCGTCCAACACGCTTTCCGAGCCGCTTACCGCGTGGGTGGAATCGTTCGGTATCGCACCCCTTACCGCAGTGGCGCCGGTGGCCTCGCCGATCGTCATCACGCTTATCGTGTCGTATCTTTCCATCGTGATTGGCGAGCTCGTGCCCAAGCGCATCGGTCTTTCGGACGCTGAGGGCATGGCCAAGGCGGTCGCGGGGCCCATCGGTACGTTCCGCAAGCTTGCGAAGCCCCTCGTTTGGCTCACGCAGGCAAGTGCGAACGGCATCAGCGCGCTTCTGGGCATCAAGAGCGCCGACGACCGCCAGAACGTCTCGGAGGAAGAGATCAAATACATGGTCTCGGAGCAGGACACCCTGCTCGACGAGGAAAAGCGCATGATTCACGAGATTTTCGACCTGGGCGACGCGGTCGCGCGCGAGGTCATGGTGCCTCGCGTTGACGTGCAGATGGCCGAGGACACCGACACGGTGAACGAGGTCATGGAGCTCATGCGTCGCACGGGCTTCTCGCGCGTGCCGGTGTATCGCGAAGACACCGACAATGTGGTGGGCATCGCGCACATCAAGGATCTTGTGGGCATCGCGCTCGGCGGCAGCGGCAGCGAGCCGGTGGGCGCGCATCTGCGCGACGTGACCTTCGTTCCGGACACCAAGGACATCCTCCCGCTCCTTTCCGAGATGCAGACCGCGCACGACCAGATCGTGGTCGTGGTGGACGAGTATGGCGGAACGGCCGGCATCATCACCATCGAGGACATCGTGGAGGAGATCGTCGGCGAGATTGAGGACGAGTTCGACCCCGACAACAAGTACCTCACGCGCCTTTCTCGTCGCGAATGGCTCGTAGATGGTCGCTTTAGCTGCGACGATGCAGAAGAGCTCGGTTGGCCCATCGAGGAGAGCGATGAGTACGAGACCATCGCTGGCTGGATTATGGATGTCTGCGACGGAGTGCCGGATATCGGCGAGGTATTCGAGGTCGATGGGTACCGTTTCAAGGTCCAGTCTATGCGCGGCCGCCGTATCTCGCTCATTCGCGTGATTGCGCCAGAGGAGCCCGAGCCCGCGGCAGCGGAAGAGGCTACCGAGGGCAGCGACGCCCCGGAGGATGCCGAAAGCGAAGCGTGATAAAACGAACCGGGTTCGTTTTATCACGGTGCGTTCTCTCACCCGATGCACCTGATGCGGTACGATGACAGGAAGAACAACCCGCCGCGGAAGACACCTGCGGCAGAGGATCGGAGAGCTATGGCGAGCCTGTTCAACATCATGAAGATCACGGTCGATGACACGAAGGCCCGCGCCAGGGTGCTCGTGAACCCCGGTATGCCGCTCATGACCTCGGAAGATATCGAGGCAACGGCGCGTGTGTACTACCTTGCCCCGGCGATTGCGCAGCACGCGTGCTTCGGCGACGCGGGAGAGAAGTTCCAAGACTGCATGGGCGACACGGAGCTCGCGCATCTGCTCGAGCACCTTACCGTCGAGATTATGAACGAGACGGGCCTTGCCGGCGATATTTCCAGCGGCCGCACGCGTTCGGTCGCAGAGGATCCGCGGCTCTTTGAGATCGAGCTTTCCTGCCCCGATGACGCGCTGACCATTGGCGCGCTGTCTTCGGCGTCGTTCATGATGGAATGGGCGTTTTTGCATCCAGATGTGACGGCGCCGGATTTTGCCGGTACGGTTGAGGCGTTGCGCCAGCTCGTGCTGAGCCTGCGCGGCGAGAGCGAGCCGGATGACGGTGCGGACGCAGAAGGCATCGAGGCCGAGGCGGAATCCGACGCCGAGCTCGATGCGAGCGAAGGTCAGCAGGTCGAGGCAAGTGCCGATGCCGCAGACGCAGAAGAGGATGCGCCCTCCGCCGCAGCGCCCAGCGATGCCGCGCAGGATAGCGAAGCGTAACGTTTACGGATGCTCTGCCGGGCCGCGCGTTCGGTGGGTATAATAGGCGAACACGAAGTCCACGTGACGGAGTCAATAAGAAGGGAAGACACGTATGGGTAAGGCCTTCAGCTTCATCGTCGGCGCCACGATTGGCGCCGCTGCCGGTACCATCATCGGCATTCTCGTTGCCCCGCGTTCTGGCGCCGAGACCCGTGCCATGGCCGCCGATATGGCCAACGACGCTTGGGATAGCGCTCGTGATATGTACGAGCAGGGCAGCGAGCAGGCTCGTGCGGCCGTGAGCGACTTCGGTCCCATGGTCGACGCGAAGACCGACGAGCTGCGTGCCAAGGTCGATCTGGCCCGCGAGCGCATGGATCAGCTTCGCGAGACCCTGAACGACGCCATCGCGGGTGCCGCTTCGATGCCTACGGTCGAAGTCGAGGTTGAGGTCGCTCCCGGCGTCGACGCTGACGAGGCTTCCGCCGAGGCGTAATGCGCACCAAGGATTTCCAAGGCGTAAAAATCTACCGCATCCCGCCTGAGGCCAAGCGTACGCGCAAGGACGGTACTCCGCGTGACCCTAAGCGCTTGGGAAAGGTGCACTTCCCCGTGTTCGCTGCCGATGGCAGGAGCGTGGTTGGCTTTATGGTCTCTCCGCCCGACGTGGCGGGGATGATCAAACAGCCCGACCGGTTCGTTGCGCGCGATGCCGTTCGCGTATATGAAGGCGTTATCGCGGTGGACGACGCGAAGGGTTCCTATGATGCCGCCGCTGCCAAGCGTCTAGGCATCGACCTCGACACCTGCATCATCTGGACCGGCATGGACGTGGTGACCGTTCAGGGAACCAAGCTCGGCTATTGCTCGGACGCCGCGTTCAACCCTAAGACGGGCGCGGTCACGAGTTTCACGCTCACGGGCGGTGCGGCAGCCGCCGCGCTGCTCGGCACGATCGAGATGCCTGTGCGCTATCTCAAGGGCTATCGCGATGGCGCGATGATCGTGGATGACGAGGCGGCAACTCTCGAGCTTTCGGGTGGCGCTGCGGCGAAGGCAGGCGAGGCGAGCGCGAAGATCGGCGTGAAGGTCAAGCAGGGGGCCAAGGTTTTTGACGAGAAGGGCTCCGTTGCAGTCGAGAAGGGGTCGCGCGCGCTGGGCAAGCAGCTCGGCAAGACGCGCGGCATGTTCTCGGCGTTCAAGGACGAGTTCAAAAAGGCATCGGGTTCTGCGAGCTCGTCGTCGGCCAAGGGAAAGCGCTCCTCGTAACACCAAATCGGTGGACGCTCGAGAACTCGCGCGTCTGTGCTCATGGGGAGGAAACCATTGCTTAATCACACTACTTCCTACCCGCCCAAGCGACCGCATCCGCGGCGCAATCAGAAAACGACGGGATATCAGCTGCCCCGTGGCAGGGCGCGTTCTGCGCGCAGGCCGGGGGCAACGTACCTCAACCATTCTCAAGGCTTCGGTAACGCCGGCCATAAGCGCCGCGGTGGCAATTCTGCGCGCGGTCCTCGCCGCTCCCAGAACAACAGGCGCAACAGCACGCGGCGCACCTATGCCTTCATGATTGTTGGCTGTGCCCTGCTCTTCTTCGTTGCGAGTGTTATCTGGTACCTCAACCGCAGCGTTACGGTAACGCTCAACGGCTCCGATACCAGCATCCACATCAACGCTACCCTAACCCAGCTCATCGAAAACGAGGGGCTCGACGAGTCGTGCGACGCGGGCGACCTGCTTGCCGTAGACGATAGCGTACTCGAGCGAGGCGGCGGCGACCGCTACGCCGTCACGCTTGACGGCGAGGACGTTGCGATGGATGAGCTCGATTCCGTGCACCTGGCCGGCGGAGAGACGGTCGAGGTCGCCGACGGCGCTGACGTCTACGAGGAACATGATGTAGAGGCGACCGAAATCGCCCCCACGATCACCGTCGAGGGGACGGGTGCCATCGGCTTCGTGCGCACGTGGGGCATCCCCGGGCGCTCTGAGGTCTGGACGGGCAAGCAGTCGGGAATCGTCCAGGACCGTGGCGTGGTGCAAGAGGTTCAGAACTGCGAGGTCGTGTACCGCTCCGTGTCGCCCGATGGCGATGGAAAATACGTTGCGCTCACCTTTGACGAGGGGCCAAGCTCGCATACTCAGGAGATTCTCGACGTGCTTGAGGAGAAGGGCGTGCATGCAACCTTCTTCCTGCAAGGGGAGACGGTCGCGCAAAATCCGTCGGCAGCACGCGCCATAGCCGAGGCGGGCCACGAGCTCGGTTCGAATGCCTACACCGACACGCGCCTCAGCGCGCTTTCGGGCGAAGACCTGAGGTCGCAGCTTACGAACGGCTTCGCCGCCATCAAGGACGCGACGGGCACAACGACGAGCCTGCTGCGCGCTCCCTATGCGGCATTTTCGACTGAAAACTGGGCCGAGAGCATGGACCTTGTGAGTGCGGTGGTGTCGTGGAACATCGACTCCGGCGACTGGCTGCTGCCCGGTGCGGACACCGTTGTGAGCAACGTTACCGGATCGGTTCGCAACGGCAACATCGTTCTTCTTACCGACAGCGAGGCCACGGGGGCCCAGACGGCCGAGGCGCTCGGCACGCTTATCGATCGCTTGCAGGCGGATGGCTTCACCATCGTGACGCTGAGCGAGCTCGTGGCGACGGACGAGGACCTCGCCGAGGAGCTCGACATCTCCAAGGTCTCGATGCCCGAAGATGCCGTGCTGCCCACGGTGCCAGCCGACGATGAAGGGTCTAGCGCGTAGCGTACGGGTGCGTGGGAGGTGCGCCGTGAGGGCCTGGCGTGTGGCTGCGCCGTGAGTGCGCAGGCGGCGCGCCGTGATGACTCCGCGTGCAGGCGTTGCGCTGCCTGCGCCGCGGGCTTGCGGGCGGTGCGCCGTAGACAGCTTGTAGATACTTAATAGAACTGTATAAGCGTTCTTTAATGGTTCCCTTAAGCAATGGTTAATGTTCGCGCGATGTGCCTGCCGCCGCGAGCGCTCCACGTTAGACTTGGTGTGATTGAAGCAGGTAATGCAATGCGTGGCAGGATACGCGATCGCGCAGACGGTCCTTCCGCGCAGCGAGGTTTGATGCCGTTCGGTGCGGGGGTTCCGGGCGGTGGGAGTTTGGGGCCATGAGCAAGCACGATCACGTACAGGTGGGAAAAGCGACCAACCTACATTACGGCTCGGGCAAGGGGCATCATGTGCATGCTTCGCATGCGGGCGCGGGGCATCGCAGCGGGCAGGCCTCGGGCGCGAGGCATATCGTTTATGCGAACAACGCGAGCCGCCGGTTCTCGGCAACGGAGCGCGCTGTCCGTGCCGAGGCTCTCAAGGCGCGTATGAACCGCCCCCGTCGCCCACCGAATATGAAGGCGCTGGCCGTGGTGCTTGCTTGTGTGGTTGTGATTGCTGCGGTGGGCGGGTGGTATTTCTGCCTGCGCAGCGTGACCGTGACGGTCAACGGGACAGAGGTTTCGGTGCGGGTGGGAACGCCGCTCAGCACCGTGCTCGAAGATAACGACCAGTTCGGCGCGGTGCCGGGGCGGCTGCTTTCCGTGGGCGGCAACGTGCTCTCCCAGGATGGTGGCAACCCGAGCACGGTAAGCCGGGCTGGCGAGACACTCACGCCCGATGAGGTCGAGCAAACGCGCGTGCAGGAAGGTGACGAATTCACCGTCTCCAACGGCACCGACGCCGAGGAGCCGTCGAAGGAGGAGACGGTCACCATGGCCCCGGGCATCCAGAAGGAATCCGGCGGCGCGGTGCAGTACGTCACTCAATGGGGGAAGGCTGGCGAAAAGCGCGTCAAGACGGGCGAGGCCTCGGGCGAGACAGTCGATGTCGAGGTGCTCGAGCAGCCCCAGGACATGGTGGTGTCTTCGGTAAACCTGAGCCCCGAGGGCGGCAAGTACGTTGCGCTGACCTTCGATGACGGTCCGAGCAAGTACACGCCTCAGATTCTCGAAATCTTGGAGGAGAAGGACGCGAAGGCAACGTTTTTCAACTTGGGAGCGCAGGCGCAGGGCAACCCGGCTGGCTCCAAGGCTATCGTCGATGCAGGCCAAGAGCTAGCGAGCCATACCATGGCGCACCAGAACCTGCCCAAGGCAGACCGCGAGACGCTGCGTTCCGAAATCTCGAACGCCGCTTCTGCGCTCAAGGATGCGTCGGGCAAAGACGTGCAGATGATCCGTGCTCCGTACGGCGCCTTCACGGATGTTGAGTGGGCTCGCTCGGGCGACCTTATCTCGTGCAACGTGCTCTGGAACATCGATACGCTCGACTGGGAGCGTCCTGGTGCGAGCGCCATCAAAGCTGCAGCATTGAAGGGCGTGCGCAGTGGTTCGATCATCCTCATGCACGATGGCGGCGGTAACCGCGAGCAGACGGTGGAGGCTTTGCCTGGCATCATCGACAGCCTTCGGGCGCAGGGCTATGAGCTGGTAACGGTGAGCGAGCTCATGAAGCTCGATGGCAGCATTCCCGAAGATGTGGTGAACGGTACCGTGAGCATGCCGGAGGACGCCGCTCTGCCCGAGGTATAACGACGTGAATCGTAGGCACCGGGTGTCTGCGATTAATCGTCGCATGGCGAATCCATCTGCTATAGTAGGTGAGCTGCATCTTGTTGCCGGCTCGGCGTTGCCGCATGGGCTGGGAGCGCGATGCGGCTGCATTATAGGTTACGAGAAAGGCGTCAGGTGAAATCGAAACCTCGACCTCACAGTTGCTGACCCCTGCGGGTGCTCTAAGCGCGCGCAAGGGGTGAGAACCCGGCGTGCTGCCTATGGCGGCGAGCCGCGCACGCATAGCCTCTGCGGCCGGAACTCTCTGGCCGTCGGGATGAAGGAGCACCATGAACTATCTCTCCGAGATGCTCAAGCTGCCCGTTCTGGATGTGAACGGCAATAAGCTTGGTGTTGTGAACGACCTCGGCATCGCTACGGGCGAGGTCTTCCCCCATGTCACGTCGCTCGCGTTCCAGGGGCCGGGCAAGACGCCGTTCATGATTAGCTGGCGTAAGTACGTGGACCATGTGGACGAATCCGGTGTGCATCTCAAGGCGTGCGATACCGACGTTCGCTTCTCCTTCCTGCAGCCCGATGAGCTGCTGCTGGCGCGCGATATCCTCAACAAACAGATCGTCGATACGCAGGGCCTTAAGGTCGTGCGCGTAAACGACCTGAAGCTTTCGAGTTCGGGCGAGAATCAGCTGCGTCTGCTCGGTGCCGAGGTGGGCATGCGGGGCCTGCTGCGCGCGGTTCACCCCGCCCTCGAGCACGTGGCGGCGCGCATCGCCCGTGCGGTCGGCAAGCCGCTCGAGGAGCACATCATCGCGTGGTCGTACATGGACCTGCTCGAACGCAGCACCCAGACCATCAAGCTCTCCGTGTCCCATAAGACGCTCGACGAGCTGCATCCGGCCGATATCGCCGATATCATCGAGCAGCTCGATCCCCGTTTGCGCGGCCAGGTGTTCGCGCAGCTCGATACCGCGCAGGCGGCCGAGGCGATCAGCGAATTCGACGATGACGAGCTCGTGGCCGAGGTGCTCGAGGGCATGAGCGACCGCGACGCATCGTCCATGCTCGCCCTCATGGACCCCGACGACGCCGCCGACCTCATCGAGGAGCTCGATTACGAGAAGGCCGAGAAGCTCCTGCGGCTCATGGGCGTGAAGGAAGAGCGCGCCATCCGCAATCTTCTGGGTTACGAAGAGCACACCGCGGGCCGTATCATGACGAGTGAATTCGTCGCGCTGCCGGCGACCGAGACCGCGGCGTGCGCCATCGACGCCATTCGCGAGCTCGATGACGATTTCGAAAGCATCTACTACGTGTATACGCTCGACCCGGCGGGCGCGCTCACCGGCGTATTGTCCCTGCGCACTCTGATCGTCGCCGATCGCGACGCACGGCTTTCGGACCTCGCGTACCGTGACGTGGTGTGGGTCGCGCCCGATGTCGACCAGGAAGACGTTGCAGACGAGATGGCCAAATACGACCTCGTCGCCGTTCCGGTATGCGATGAGAACCGCCATGTGCTCGGTATCGTGACCGTCGATGACGCGCTCGACGTCATCGCCGAGGAGCATGAAGAGGACCTGCAGATTGCCGGCGTGGGAGCGAGCGAAAGCGGCTCGGGCGAGGCGCCGCACATGCTTACGTGGTTCGCGCGGCGCCAATATTGGGTGCTCGTATGGGCGATTGCCTCGGGCGTTATCGCTGCGGTGCTCGACGCGGCAGGCGGTGCGAGCGCATACGTGATCTACCCCATGTGCGCGATGCCGGTGGTGCTGCTCGCGGCGGACCGTGTGGTGTCGTTCGTGCGCAACTACTTCCTGGAGTATGACGAGCCGGAGGATGGCGGCAAGCCGTATCTGGGCTTTTTCTTGCAGACGGCGGGGCTCGGCGTGGTCCTGGCGGCACTCATCTACCTTTGCGGCCAGCTCGTGCTCGGTGCGGCGTATCCGGACGAGGTCATCGCGATGGCGAGCGACCCGAGCTTCGCTCCCGCAGTGGGAAGCGCAGGCCAGGTTCCTGCCGAGGTGCTGCAGGTGCAGGCGGTCTCGATATGCTTCGCCTGCGCGGCAGCCGTGGTGTTCTGCTGCTGCCTGGCCGCAGTTGGCTACCTCAAGCTGCTGTTCTGGCGCGATGAGCGCGACCTCAACACCTCGGGCACCGCGCTCGGCGTCTCTGCGGTGCTTGCGTCCTGCGTGGCGTATTCGGTGGCGGTGACGCTTCTCATGCTGCTCGCGGTGTGCTGGTAGGCGCGCCATGCAGGGGAGGGAACCGGGTAGCAAGCTCACGCTCACCGCGGTGCTCGCGGCCATGGGGCCGGGGCTGCTCGCCGCGCTTGCGGGCAACGATGCGGGAGGTATCGCCACCTATTCAAGTGCGGGCGCATCCTTTGGGTACGGAACGCTCTGGATACTGCCGGTTATGGCGCTCTTGCTCATCGTGGTGCAAGAGACGGCGGCGCGCTGCGGATGCGTGACGGGCAAGGGCTTCGCCTCGCTCATCCGCGAAAAGTTCGGCGTGCGCCTTTCCGCCCTTGCGATGGGAGCGCTTCTGATTGCCAATACCGCGGTGACGATATCTGAATTTGCGGGCATCGCGAGCGGTCTTGCGCTCTTCGGCGTTCCGACGACAATCTCGGTGCCGCTCACGGCGCTTGTGATTTGGCTCATCACCATGAGCGGGAGCTTCGATCGCATCGAGAAGATCTTGCTCTTGGTGAGCTGCGTGTTCCTAACGTATGTGGTGGCGGCGTTCATGGTGGGGCCGGATTGGGCGTCCGTGGCGCGTGCGACGGTGACGCCGCAGGTCATGGGGGACCCAGATTATGTGTCGCTCCTCGTGGCGACCATTGGTACCACCATTGCGCCGTGGATGATTTTCCTTGCGCAGAACAACGTGGTCGATAAGAACGTGCGCGAAGATGGAATCGTGCTGCAGCGCGTCGATACGGTGTCGGGCTCGGTCATCGCGTGCGCCATCGCGTGGTTCATCATCGTGACGACCGCGACGGTGCTCCATCCCGCGGGCATCGAGGTGGGCGATGCGGCCGATGCAGCGCTTGCGCTCGAGCCCATCGCCGGCCAGTGGTCGACGATTCTCTTTGGCGCCGGTCTTGTGGCCGCGAGTTTCCTGGCTGCTTGCGTTCTGCCGGGCGTGACGTCAAGCGCGATTTGCGAGGCATTTGGATGGGAGCGCGGTGCCGATCGCACGTGGGAAGAGGCTCCGACGTACCGAGGGATCATCACGGGCATCATCATGCTTTCGGCGCTGCTGGTAATCCTTCCCGGGGTCGATCTCTTCGACATCATGATGAGCGCCCAGGTTATCAATGGCGTGCTGCTGCCGGTGCTTCTCGTGTTCTTGGTGCTCATTGCGCGCGACGCCCATATCATGGGCGATTACCGGAACGGGCGCATATGGAACATCCTCACTGTGGCCACCATCGCGCTCATTACGGTGCTCACGGTGGTGATGTTCGTGTTGCAGGCGTTGGGGTTTTAGCAGCCGTATTCATCCGGTGGGCGCCGGAGCTCTAGCGGATGTTGCTCGGCGACTTTCGGGCGCTGAGATTCTCGGGCGAGATTCGGACATTGGCTTTGGCAGCTAACGTTGTCGGGCGACATTCAGACAGTCAACACGTTTTCGGGCGACATCTGGACGCTCGGAGGCTCCTGAGCGTCCAGATGTCGCCCGATAATGCACTGCGCGTCCGATTTACGCCCGGAAGCGCTGCCGGTGTCCGGATCCAGCCCGACAACACGCGGCGTGTCCGAAACCCGCCCGTTAATACCATGGTGTCCGAATCTCGCCCGGCAACCCCGAAGCCGTCCGAAACCCGCCCGTTAACGCTACATCGTCGCATCTCTCCCAAGAATAAAACCGGCACCCGCATCTATCCTGAGAACGCTGCCGAGCCCCCAATGTCTACCGCGCAGACATACGATATCTGCTGAGATGGGTCGGTGTATCGCGATAACCATGAGGCGGTACAGTAGCATTGTTAGCGTTATTGCGTGCAGCGCAATATAAGGCGTGCTGCGAGAAGTCGGAGGCGAGGGTGCAGATAGAGGTCAGTCAAGAGACATTTGACGTCGAGGTTAACGACCAGCTGGTGGCAGCGAGCTATCGCACGGCAGATGTCGAGCGTGTGCTCCTTTCCTTGCTTGATGAAGCGGCTCGCCTCGAGCGCGAGCGGTCGGCGCGCATGGTTGCTTCGCATCCAGCGACCTCGGCGTCCGAGGCAGAGGGCTCGTCGCGCTCTGCTACCGGCCTTCAGCAACAGCGTTTCTCTGCCAACGCGAAGGGGCCTGCCCCAACCGCTGCGCGGACCATCGTTTTCCTTGCCGCTCCTCCCGGTGCGGGGAAGTCGACGTTGGCGGCGGTGCTTGAGCGGCTCGCGCAGAGCCAGTCCGGCATGCCGCGCGTGCAGGCGGTCGGCATGGATGGCTTTCATCACACGAATGCGTATCTCGATCGACATACGCTTGATTGCCCAGACGGTAAGCCGGTGTCTCTCCTGAGCATCAAGGGCGCTCCGGAGACGTTTGATGTCGAGGGGCTTGCGCGTGCGTTGCATGAGACGCGCGTCTCGAGCGATCCGGTGCAGTGGCCGGCGTATAGCCGCGTGGCGCATGACGTGGTGGCGGATGGCCCCATCGTTAGCGCGCCGATTGTGATTATTGAGGGTAACTATTTGTTGCTCGATGAGGGCCCGTGGCGAGATCTCGCCGAGCTGTGCGATCTCTCGATATTCGTCGAGGCGGACGAGGCGATGCTTCGCGAGCGGCTTGTTGCGCGCAAGGTGCGCGGCGGTCTCTCGCGCACAGAGGCGGAGCGGTTTTTCGAGCAAAGCGACGGAAAGAACGTGCGGCGCGTCCTTGCGCACCGCTGTCCAGCCGATATAACGATAACGCTCGATTCGTCCGGGCGCATGCGGCGGCTCGAGGCGACCCCAGCCCTTGCTTTCTTCGATATCGACGGCACGCTGACGTGGGCAAGGGAAGGCGAGGCGGATATCGACGCTGCTCCCACCGATGCTGTACGACTCGCGCTCGAGAACTTTGTGGCGCGCGGCAACCTCGCCGTGCTCTGCACGGGCCGGCCGTTGTGCAACGTGCCGTCGGCACTCAAGACGTTGCCGTTTGCCGGCATGGTCACGTTGGCGGGCGGGCACGTGGAGCTCGACGGCGAGGTCGTTCGCGATGTTGGAATGCCTTCCGATGTCGTTGAGCTGCTGGTTTCGTGTTGCGAACAAGCGCGCGTTCCGGCGTATTTTGAGAGCTCGAACCGGGGTGTGGTGCTTTCCTGGCCGGGCGTGTTCTCCCTGTTCGATACATTCGGGGAGTTTTCTGAGCGTGTAGGCATCGAGGAACTGCGGGGTGTGCTAGCCGGAATCGATGTGGGCAAAGTGGTGTTTGACAGCGAGCATATTGAGCTTCTGACCACAATGGCGCCCGCTATCAGCGAGCGTTGTTCGGTGTGCAACATCGGCGATGGTCTGTATGAGGTGACCGTGCCGGGGATTACCAAGTTCGACGGCATGCGCGCCGTGTGGTCTACGCTGCGCGAGCGTGGCGTGCGAATAGGCACGGTGTACGGCTTCGGCGACTCGGAGAACGATTGGAGCATGCTTTCCGCTGTTGATGTAGCCGTGGCCATGGGTAACGCGCTGCCTGCCGTCCGCGCGAGCGCGGACTACGTGACCGATCCCGTGTGGGACGACGGCGTTGCCACCGCGTTGGAGGCCTTTGGCCTCGTGTAGGGTCGGGAGTGCAGGCCCCCGCGGCGTCCGGATCTCGCCCAACAATGCATGGCGTGTCCAAAAGCCACCCGCAAAGGGTCCGTTCACCCGGCTCGTGCTTAGGCGAAGCCGGGACCGTGCCTTTCGCGTGCCATAATGAGGCAAAGATGCTGCCAGCGGAGCACGAGGCGATGGGCGCTGTCAGTGGATCGTGCATCGGCCGCTGCCGGCGGCAAGCGCATCGACCGCTGCCGGCGGGTCGCGCGGCGGCTGCATCGCGGCATGGGAGGTTGGCCATGTGGAAGACGAGCACGAAGGAAGCGTTGAGAATTTCGGCGGATGAGCGCCGCGCGATGATTGTCGAAGAGGTGAACGACCGAAGCTCGCTGCAGGTTTCCGATATCTGCGACCGCTTTGGCATCTCGGCGGTTACGGCTCGGGCGGACCTGGCGCAGCTCGAGCGCGCGGGCAAGCTGCGCCGCACACATGGCGGCGCCGTCTCCATCACGCGATCCATTTCCGTTTCCTACCCCGACCAGCGAATGAACCTCAACGTGGAGGCGAAGCGCGCCATCGCTGCGGCGGCTCAACGGTTTATCGACGAAGGGGATTCGCTGTTCATCGATTCGGGGACGACGACGCTGGAGTTTGTTCGCGCGCTGCAAGGCACGTCCCATATCACCATTGTGACGAACGACCTCTCGATCGCGTCCTTCGCCGATGCCAACCTGCCGCATGCCGATATCATGGTGCTGGGCGGGGCACTTCGCAAAAGCCATCGGTACATCACCGGGCCCATCGCAAGCGGAATTCTCGATAGCCTTTCGCTGGACAAGGCCATCATGGGTACCGAGTCGTTCGACGCGCGGCAGGGGTTCTCGACAGAGTTTATGGGGAATGCAGAGATAAAGCGCGGTATGCTGCGCCATTCAAAGACGCACATCATGTTGATGGATGCCAGCAAGGTGCGGCAGCCGAGCTTTATGAGCTTCGCATCGCTAGACGATTTCGACGCAATCGTGATGGACGAAGATCCGGGCGGCACGGTTGGCGCAGCCATCGAGGCAGCCCATGCCTCCACGCGGTTGATTTTGAGCCGGTCTTCACGCCAAGTTGGCCACGGGAAGAACGAGCTCGTTGGCAGGTCGGCGGGGCCATGGGGTGCGAGCCCGGCGGGGACTCACTTCGCGTAGTGGACGCAGCCGGCATGCTGGCGCACGACATAGGGCCGCGCGCGGCTGCCGGTGGCAAGCGCGAACAACGTCGAACATCGAACGCGCATGGCGTCCGGCGCGGGCAAGCGGGTTTAAGCTGCGCGGCGCCCGGCGCAGGCACGCGAGATTAAGCCGCGCGGCGCCCGGCTACGAGGCGTCGCTGTGCGAGCCGAACACCACGGCTCCGGCTTGCTCGCACGTCTTCTGTGCTTGGGCAATCACCGCTTGTACCGTCGTGTCGCGCGTCGCACCCTCAAAATGGAAGGGAAGGTCGTTCTTGACCTCGTTGTTCACGAGCGCGATGTACTCCTGGGCCCCGGTGCTCGAGAGATGCGTGCCGTCGCCGTCGAAAAGATCGTTTCTTCCCTCGCTATAGGCGTACCAGTCGATCACCCGAACGTTTTCGTAGCGCTCGGCGGCGCGCTTGAGGGCGTCGTTGGTCGACTGCACCCATTGGCGCGGGCTGCGCGTGGTGATGAACACGCAGATGCGGTCGGGGCCGACAACCTCCATAAGGCTGTCGATGGCGTCGTCGGTCACCGGGCCGTTTGTGCCCAGAGCGAAGACGACGATCCTACCGGCAAGATTCTGCTGCGCATAGTCCGAGAAGATGCCCTTGCCTGCGGCGAATTGGCGGTTCTTCGCCGCGTCGATGTGCCCATGGGTAAAGGTGTTGTTGAAGGTGTCGACGGTGCGAAGCGAAACTGAGTCGCCGATCATAAGGATGTCGTAGGCGTTGTCGGGGAAGCCGTCTTCGTCGGCATCGGTCGCGTCTCCTGCTTGTTGAGCATCGCTGCCCGCGCCCTGCTGCGCAGCTCCTTCTTCCGTGCCGTCTTCGCCGGTCTGCTGGATGAGCTCTGCGCCCTCCTTGCTCAGCGCGGACGTGTTCGGGACGAAGGCGATGCCGCCCACCGCTACGAGTACGATCACGCCTGCTATGGCGGTGGGGACAAGATGGCGCTTCGCGATGGCGGGTATCGTAGCCTTGCCGTCGCGAATCTTGCGTACGGTTGCCCCGAGCACGCCATGGCGGAAGGGCGTCTCGATGAATCGGTAGGATAGCTCGGCTGCTAGGAGCACGATGGCAAGCTGGACAAGATGCATCCACCAAGGCACTGCGGCTATGTTGGAAACGGGGTTCATGAGCGCAAGCAGCGGGTAATGCCACAGGTAGATGCTATACGAGCGCTTGCCCAGCCAGACAAGCGGCCCGGCGGAGAGGGCGCGCGCAAGGATGCCGCTGGGCTGGACGCTTGCCGCGATGACCGCGAGGCCCAGGATGGAGCACAGGACGGTGCCGCCCCGGTACATGAAGGGCGTGTAGCCGTTGCAAGCAACGGACATGATCACGAGGCCCGCCAAGGCGAGGATGCCGATCGCATCGATCGCGCGCACCGCGTGGTGGGCCGGCACATCGGCTTGGTTGCTCGCGAGGCGCTCCTGCCCGCCGATTTGCTTGCCAGTAGAGCCCGCAGGTATGCCGGCCTTTTCATTGCCGGAGCGCCCCGCCCCGCTAGCTATTCCATCAGCGCCTGAAGCGGAATCCTCAGCACCTTGCCCCTGCGTTTTCGACGCGGGCCTTTGGGGAAGCAGCTTGCCAAGGCCGATGGTTTGCAAGAGCTTGGCCGGGCTCATGGAGCCCTCGGGGATGAACGCCAACCATGCGCCCAGCAGCATGGAGAACGCGCGGGTATCGGTGCCGTAATAGACGCGGCTCGGGTCGGCGGCGGGGTCGTAGAGCACTGCCATGGCGACGGCCGATACCGCGGCGAGCGCCACCACAATTCGGCGCATCCACGGGCGCTTGACGCGTAGCTTCAGCATGATGAGCAGGAGCACCGGCCACACGACGTAGAATTGCTCCTCGATAGCGAGCGACCAGAAGTGCGTGAGCGGCGAGGGATCGCCGAGTGCGTCGAAATACGAGACGTTCTGCGCGATCTGCCACCAGTTATTGAAGAAGAGAAGCGACGGCAAGATATCGGGCCGCATCTTGGTGAGCATCACGTGGTTGAAGATCGTGCACAGAACGGCAACGACGATAACAAGCGTGATCGTTGCGGGCACAAGGCGCCGAACGCGCCGCACCCAGAACCGCTTGAGGTCGATTCGGTCGGTCTGTTCGAATTCCGCAAGAAGCAGGCGGGTGATGAGGTATCCCGAAAGCACGAAGAAGATCGTGACGCCCAGGAAGCCACCCTGCGCCCAGGTGAGGTTAAGGTGGTAGAGCACGACGGCGATGACGGCGAGTGTGCGGATGCCGTCGAGGGCGGGGATATAGCGCGAGCGGCGTTCCGTGCCGGGCACAAGGCGGCCCGCGGGCGCTTGCTCGGCGCTCGGCGCGGGGCGGCCCGCGGTCCGCTGCTCAGTGTTCGGCGTGGGGCGGCCTGCGGTCCGCTGCTCGGTGCCGCGCACGGGGAGGCTCGTCTGCTGCTGCTTACTCATAAGGTAACCTCGTCATATATTCAAAGCCGATGATGGCGTGCGTTCGAAGAGGCTCATATTGTATAGCCTGTTGCACACCCATGGGGCAATGGTCTTCGAGCCCATAGAACGAACGTTGAGGATGGCGCTCTGCTAAGCTTATGCGCATAGCACCTGCTGTTGGGTCCCGCGGGCCGTTTGCCCCGGAGCTCGGGTACGAGGCGGGCAACGTGAGAAAGGAACGCCCTATGGAGGCCTACAAGCAAGAGTTCATCAAATTCATGGTCGAGTCCAACGTGCTCAAATTCGGCGAGTTCACGCTCAAGAGCGGCCGCAAGTCGCCTTTCTTCATGAATGCAGGCGCCTATGTGACGGGCGAGCAGCTCAAACGTTTGGGCGAGTACTACGCGCGTGCGATTCACGATAACTTCGGCCTGGACTTCGACGTGGTCTTCGGCCCTGCCTATAAGGGCATTCCGCTTTCGGTGGTGACGGCCATCGCGCTCAACGACCTCTATGGCAAGGAGGTCAAGTACTGCTCCGACCGCAAGGAGGTCAAGGACCACGGCGCGGACAAGGGCGGCATGCTCGGCTACGAGCTCAAAGACGGAGACCGCGTGGTCATGGTCGAGGACGTTACCACTTCGGGCAAATCGATCGACGAGACCTACCCCAAGCTCATGGCAGCAGCCGATGTTGAGGTCAAGGGACTCATCGTGAGCCTCAACCGCATGGAGGTCGGCAAGGGCGGAGTCGTGACCGCTCAGCAGGAGATTCAGGAGAAGTACGGCTTCCCGGTGGCGAGCATCGTGAATATGGCCGAGGTCAGCGAGGTGCTCTATAACCACGAGGTCGAGGGGCGCGTGGTGATCGACGACAAGATCAAGGCCGCGCTCGACGCGTATTACGAGCAGTATGGCGTGAAGGCGTAACAGGAGGCTTTGGGAATAATGCGAGCACGCTTGTGGCGGGCGTGCAACAATTTGCATTCGAAGGCACGCCATAAGCGTCAATCTTCGGAACGCTTACCGATTGTTCGCCATTGTATTACCCGTAGCAGCGTTGTTTCGTGGTATGTTGCGACTACTGACGACCGAATCCCGCCGGAGGGCCGCACGGGATTCCGAACTGCTAGGGGGCTCACATGAAAAAGAGATTCGCTTTCATCCCGATGCTTGTTGCGTTCGTGTTCGCGCTCGCGCTCAGTGCCTGCGGCGGCGCCTCCGCTGAGGATCTTATCCGTGCGGACCTGGAGAGCTACTTCGGCGATCCGGAGAACGCTGCGGAGGAATTCGCATCGGGTCTTGAGGAATCTGCCGGCGATGAGCTCGACATGCTCGGCATCACCGAGGACGAGTTTACCGAGGCGTATCTCGAGGGGTTTGCGTACGAGATCGGCGAGATTACCGTTGATGGCGACACCGCGACGGCAGAGGTCACGCTGACCATCAAGTCGTTCGGCGACATCATGACCACGTTCCAGAGCGACTTCACCGATTGGGCATATAGCCTCGATCCTTCGACCATCACCAGCGAGGACGACCTCTACAAGCAGGGTGGCCAGATGCTGCTCGACGCCACGCGCAACGCCGAGGCCAAGGAGAACACCTACGAGGTCACGTATACGCGCAATTCCGATGGCGATTGGGAGATGGACGCGGCGTCCGAGAGCGAGCTCACGAACGCCGTTATCTCGTAGCCGCTTCGCACATATGGATGTCTGTACGCCCCGTGTATGCGGGGCGTACTTGAAAAGAGAAGGTAGGGAGACGAGAGCCTATGTTTTGCACGAACTGCGGCCACGAAATCGCGGAAGGCTCGGCCTTCTGCACGAATTGCGGAAAGCCGGTCGCTCAGGGATCCCCGGCGCCAGCCCCGGCTCCTGCTGAGCCTTCGGTTTCCAAGCAGCCCGAGCCGGTGGTGCCTCCGGCTGAGTCGTCCATCCCGCCCGTTTCGCCTGATGAGCCACCCGCGCCTCAAGCTGAGATGCCCGCCCCAGAGCCCTCCGAGCCTGCGGTAGTTGCCCCGCAGGATGGCCCGGCGGTAGACGATGCGCCGACGACTTGCTTGGCGGCCGATGATGGCGCTGGCGAGACTCCCGCCGCTGAGCCCGCTGCTCCTTCGCCCATGCCTGAGCCCGCTCCCTCTGAGCCGGCGCCATTCCAGGCCGAGCCCCCGGCAGCGCCTCCCGTTGACAATTCACCGCAGGTGGAACCGGCCTTTTCGCCGGATACGGCTGCGACCCAGCAGGTTCCAGCGTGGCAGCAGGGGGCCTCGGATGTTCAGCCACAGCCCGTTCCGTGGTCGGCGCAGCAGCCGGATGCAACGATGCCGGGAGTTTCCGCCGGTGGGACGCAGGCTGCACCGGGGCCGGCTCCTGCTTCGGGCGCCATGCCCGGTCCTGTGCCGGGGCCAGCAGATGCTCAGGCCGGCGCTCCTGCGGCAGAAGCTGCCCCCGCGCCCGATCTGTTCAACGAGCAGCCGAAGAAGAAGCGCTCTACGGGCAAGACGGTGGGGATCGCGGTTGCCGTGCTCGCTGTTGTCGCGGTGCTCTGCGTGGCGGGGTACTTCGTCTACACGACGTTCTTCTCGACGAGCCCGGAAGAAATCATCGCCGCGGATCTTGAGGAGCATCTGAGCTTCTATGAGGATCCCGAGGCAGGCGAGGGCGATCGCCTGCTCTCCGAGGCCGATAGCGTCCTTTCCGGTTTGGGCGCTTACTGCTATCCGGATGACGAGGCATATACCTCGTGGCTCGACGAAACGTCCTTCGAGGTCGGCGACGTTACCATCGCCGAAGATGGCGAGACCGCGACGGCAACCGCGACCATCACCCACATGCCGCTCATCTCGTATGTCGAGGAGTACATGGGTGAGACCGACGACGCCGGCGAAGAGCAGGAATCTGAGCTCTCGGTGACCTATCAGCGCAGCGGCTCGGAGTGGTCGGTCGATAGCATCGATCTCCAGCAGGCCGTCTTCGACGCGTACCTCCCCACCGACGAGGAGCTCATCCTCTCGGATGTGTACTGGTACTTCGGTGACGTTGACTCCATCAACGACGAGTTCATCTTGGGCCTCGAGGCGGGCGCGGGCAGCGACCTCGACCAGCTGGGCATCACGGCCGAGGAGTTCGCAGAGGCGTTCCTTGATGGCTTCAGCTACGAGGTCGGTGACGTTACGGTGGACGGCGACGTTGCCACGGTGGATGTGACCATCACGTCGAAGTCGATGGACGAGATTAGCACCGAGTTCCAGAATAGGTTTACCGAGTGGGCGAGCACGGTTGACCCGTCGACCATCACCAGCGAGGACGACCTCTACAAGCAGGGCGGCCAGATCTTCCTTGAGGTGACGCGTGAGGCTGAGGCTGCAGACCACCAGGTCGAGCTCACGTTTACGCAGGATAGCTCTGGTGTTTGGTGGATGGACACGGCGTCCGAGGACGATTTGATGGGCACCATGGGCGTGTAGCCTGAAGGCGGTGCTGGCGAGGTGCCGATGTGCGACGAAGCGCTTGTACACGGCAACGCGACGGCGCGCGATATCGTGCCTATGCATGGCAACGCGATGATGATCTATAACGTGTCGATGCATGGAAACGCGCTGGCGCCCGATAGTATGCCGACATAAAACACGATAGGGGCCGAGGCTATTCCCGGCCCCTTGCCGTATTGCGACCGAAGCATGCCGCTTTGGCTCGGTTTCGGGCCGCCCTCTCAGGTAGGGGCGCGAGCGAAGTCGCAAGTGGAAGCCCGGCCGGTTTCCGTTTGCTCGGCGTGATTGCGCGGCATCGAGTCAAAGCCGAAAAGCCGGGTTTGCCTTCGCGTGGAGATGGCGGCGGGTGTTTCTCTCGGGAAGCGCCGATTATTGGGCACCGGAGACATCTCGCCCATCGGGATTTCAACTTTTGGGCACTTGGGGACGGAGGGCCCGAGTAGTCGCGTCGTGGTCGGGAGGCCGCCGGCCGCCTGAGCTGCGCCTTTCCCTTCCCCTCTCTTGTCTTTACAGGACCGCCGCACGATGAAGTGCCCAAAAGTTGAAACCTCGATCGGACGGTTGGCTCTGATGCCTAATAATCAGCTTTTCGCTAGTGAACGCAGGCACTGCGAACGATGTTCACGATGTCTTCGGGCTGTTCGGCAATGAAATCGGCTCCCTCGGCTTCAAGTTCGGCACGTCCGCGAAAGCCCCAGGTTACCCCCGCCACGGCGAGCCCCGCATTGTGCCCGGTCTGAACATCGACGTTGCTGTCACCCACATAGAGCACGTTGGAGGGCTTTACGCCAAGCTGAGCCAGAACATGCAAGGTGACGGGTGCCGCGGGTTTGGGAGGAAACACTGCGGTGCAACCTTGAACGAGGGAGAACCGGTCTCCGAAGTATCGCTGCACGAGCGGCGCCGCGGCGGCATGGTCTTTATTGGTGAGCACGGCGAGCGCGATGCCTTCCTCACGCAAGGCATCGAGCATGGTGGAGATGCCGGGGTAGGGAGCGGTGTGGTCTTCCTTGTGCTTGTCATAGTACGAGCGGAATTCGGCGAACGCCTGGCTGAACATGCGCTCATCTCCTGCATATTCTGCCGGCATGAAGCGTTCGACCAGCTTGAGCATGCCGTTGCCAACCTTATAGCGGTAGGAGTCGATGGAGAACGTGGGCCATCCATGCTGCTCGCATACGTGATTGCATGCGCGGGCGAGGTCTTCGATGGTGTTGAGGATCGTTCCGTCTAGGTCGAAGATGACATGGGAAAAGGCCATGGTGCTCCCCAGGTTGCGCGAATAAGCCGCGACCATCCTACCACGGGGCAATGGGCGCGTTGCGCAGTTTCATTCACGGGCAAGATCCGGACACTTTGCGCGCTGCCGGGCAAGATCCGGACACGCCGCTCGTTCTCCGGGCGATATCTGGACGCCACTGGGCTTTTCGGGCGACATATCGCCATCGGAGGGCCCCTGAGCGTACGAAAGCCGCCCGACAATGCCACGAGTGTCCGAAAGTTGCCCGGCAGCACAGGTGGAACGCCGCGAGCGTCCGAAAGTCGCCCGGCGGCGCCCCCGCGCATGTCCAAAAGACGCCCGACAACGCTGCATGCCCGCTGCGCCCAACGTTCCCTCAGCGTCTATAAATCTCCGGTGAATGCTTCAAGGAATTCGTCGAAGGAATCCGTTTGAAGCAAACGGATGGTTGCATCAACAGACGAGAAGAGTTCGATGATGATGTCCAGCGTGTCGCGAAAATAGCCCATGTCGCCTTCTGCGATGCCTATGAGCAGCACGAAGTTCACGTTATGACGGCCCCATGGGATGGCGGCGTCGTTATGGAGCACAGCGATAAACGAATTGCCGGCAAACGAGTCGATAGAGTGAGGGATTGCAAGACAGTCGGTGAACGCTGTCGAAGATACCCGTTCGCGAAGGTGCACATCTCGAACGAAAGCGTCGTCAACGAACCCGCGGGCCTTGCAGAGCGATCCTAGGTAATCGATGTAGGCATCGGGTCCGCCGGAAAGTTGCATGTTGCGCACATATAGTTCGCGCCTGAGCACCTGTTTCAGGAACCGATGGGCGCGCCCACGGCGTTTCGACTCTAACACGAGAGCCAATTTGTCGCGAATCTTCCTCAGGTTCTGTTTGTTGAGGATGGGGCCGATAAGTACCTTGATGCCGCATCGCACGGGCACATCTATGGTGGTGATTACAAGATCGGCACCAGGCGGGCTCGAAAGAAACGCATCGCAGCTCATAACCGCGATAACGCTCAGTTCATCGGAAAGTGCCTCCTCAAGATCGGTGACAAGCTGTTGAGCAAAGTCGTGATACTGTTCCACAATGACTACGGCAGTTGCTTTGCCATCTGGCGTTGCCGTACGTTCGAGGTATGCGCCGATGTGAAATGCTATGAACGCGATTTCGTCTTCACTGATTGACGCATCGAACGCACCGGAAAAGCGGTGCGCGAAGTAAACTGCCATATCATATACGGGCGCGTAATCGGTCTTGATTTGCAGGGCGAGCGGGTTTGGGTAGCTTACGCGGTAGATGGCACGCTGGTAGACGTTGTACATGTGTAGGACGAGCTGCAGCATGAACGCGTCGTCAAACCGAGCGATGCCGTAGCGGTCAGCTGTTTCATGCGCAATGTTGATGATATGGTCCATAAAGGGATAGCCGGTAAGGTTGGCGAGCTTGTCGAAGGTGAGCTCGTCGTAAGAATAGCGTTCGACCGAAAGCGCGATGAGCAGCACGATTTGCTGAAAGTCATTTGCGGGAATGGGACACCCAAATTCAGTTTCAAAGTAATGGGCAACATCATTTGCGCATTTTAATATCGCTTCGCCTTGGCTAAAACTTGCCACGAGCGCATCGACATCGGTGGAGTCTTCTCGTTCGGACAGCTCGTTATTCGATTGCAGCCGGATGATGATGACCAGGATGTGAATGAGCAGGTTATTGAGGGCGTAGTTGTTGATGATAAGCTCTGAACGCTGGCAGATCTCGACAAGCTTATTCAGTATCCCCTCAACATCGAATGCGGGAAAGAGGCTTTTGAGCGTGTCGGTCGAGGTGAAGTATCCGCTTGCGTTTCTGATGGCGAGGTTTCCAAGTAGGCGGCGCTTGTCGTGCTCGCGACCGGTGAGCTGCAGCTGAAAATCATGGCATTCGAGGGCAAGGTTGAATGGTGCGATAAGCTTGCGGACTTGAGGAAGGACACTGTTTGATAGCGTGCTTTCGCTCACATGCAGTGCGCTCGCCACATCAAAGATCGAGACGGGTGCGTGTTCGTTGATAAGTTTCGAGATGACATAATCGCGGCGTGCGTCGGAGGTGTTCTTGGCTGCTGGTGCAGCGTGCGCTTCAATCCGATTGGGCAGCAACGCTGTAGAGCATGTTGCGTTGTGCTCGCATACGGCTGAAGGCGTATCTTGGAATGCCTCGAACGTGGCAGGTCTGTCCTGCGTAGCGCTCGATGTCGATTTGAGCCGATATCCCTCCTTGGACGATTCGACGTGGTGCCTGCCGGAGCGATTGATTTCCGCGATGTAGTTACGCACCGTGCGTTCACTCGTGCCAAGTGCGCGGGCAAGGGCAGTCGAGGAGACCCATGAGGAGGTGTGTTCCAGGATATAAATCAGACGACGAACGCGTTCGTCCTTGGCCGCCATGTGCCCTCCTCATTGTTTGAAGCCGTTTTGGATGTATGCTCCGGCACGTACACAATGCCCACCGATTGTACCGTAGCGTTCCCCAAGAACGGTTACCTAGGATTTGCCGCCCAACCGGAAAAGCTGCTGTTTTTCCGGTTGGCGGAAGCTTAGTTGGTTTGCCGCTATCCGGCAAGAAGTCGGTTCGCGGGGTTTTGTTTCCGTCCCTATAGTCAAGCTAACGTCATGTGCGCGGGTCGACACACGTACTGGCACTAGCGGCTGCCGCTGTCGGATGTTACGAAGGGCGCGGGCGCGCTGAGGGTAATGTTCCCAATTTGGAAGGAGAGAACCAATGGCAGATGAAAACGGCGTCATCCGTATCTTGCTTGCCTGCGGCATCGGAGCCTCTACGGGTTTCATGGCTGCGAACATGCGCAAGGCTGCCAAGAAAAAGGGGCTAAACGTTACCGTGAAAGCGGTGAGCAAGTCTGAGGTTATGGAGCATGCTGACAAAATTGACGTCTTGTTCCTTGGGCCTCACTTTGCAGGAGAAGTTCCTGAATATCAAGAGAAGCTCGCCGGATATCACGTCAAGGTTTCTTCTGTTAATCCGGATTACTATGCGGCGCTTGATGGCGAGAACATTCTCGATGACGCAATCGCCCTGTACAACGCTGACTAGCAGCACTAAGGAGTGTGCACAATGGCGGAAGCGGTAAAGGGAGGCATCACGGGTAAGATCCAAAACGTCATCGAAACCCGTATCGTTCCTCCTCTTAATAAGATTGCCTCGAATTATTGGTTTAGCCTCGCGGCCGATGCGATTCTTTACATCGTACCGTTCTCGATGGTTTCAGCTATTCCTAGTTTATGGAGCTTTGCGCGGAACTTCCTGACGTTTCTCCCCGATATCACGCCAATCACGACATTCTCGTTCGGCCTCGTGGGCTTGTTCGTAGTGTTTGCAATCCCCTATAACTGTATGGTCAAGGAGGACCATCGCGACCGGGGTCTTATGGCGGGCTTCACCTCAATAGGAGCCTACATGATGTGCATGAGGCCCGTTACGACCGATGAAGGCACCTTGTTCAATATGAACATGTTCGGTGCAGGCGGCATGTTTACGGCAATGGTCGTAGGCCTTATCTGCGCTGCGGTATTCAAGGCGTTTTCCAAGAAGTCATTCTTCTCCGAGGACTCGCTAGTACCTGATTTCGTGAAGAGCTGGTTCGATAACATCATTGCCATATTGGTGTGCCTGGTTGTCGCATGGCTCGTCTCCTTCATCGCGCAGGTTGATATCTTCACCCTCGTCGGCTTCATTCTTTCCCCGGTTACCGGATTTGCCCAGTCGCTCCCAGGCGTCGTGATCATTGCTCTGGTCATGGACGTGTTCTACTTCTTTGGCGTGTCCGGTTGGGTCTTTACCACTGTTACCCTGCCCATTACGCAGGGCGCTATGGCTGAGAATATGGCTGCAGCCGCCGCTGGTCTCGCCATCCCCAACATCAATGCCTACGGCCTCTCGCGCTATTACATGATCGGTGGCGAGGGAAACACGCTCCCGTTGGCTATCATGATGCTCTTCTCCAAATCACGTAAGAACAAGACGCTCGGCCGCGCCACGATTGTTCCTTCGCTCTTCAACATCAACGAGCCGCTTATCTTCTCGACGGTTGTAAACAACCCATATATGTTCGTTCCCATGGTCCTGCAGGCCATCATCTTGCCGGCTAATGCGTTCCTGTGGATTGCGCTTGGCTGGGCGAGTCCGCATACGGTGATGTTTGCCATGAACAACCTGCCCAATGCGGTCTCCGCGTTCTTCCTTTCCAACGGCGATTGGCGAAACGCGCTTCTTGTTGTGGTCAATCTGGTTCTCGCTACCATCATCTGGTACCCGTTCTGGAAGGCATATGACCGCCATCAAGCGAAGGTCGAACTTGATGCCGCGGGAGGCAAATCTGAAGTTGTTGCAGCCTAGTTGCACAAGCTTTATGACGGGTATCCGGCTTGAGGCCGATCGGGCCGGATACTCCGCTTGCTACCGAATAGTTTCAATGAAATGAAGGTTGAATATGGAAGACGATGAGCTGAGCCGCGTTGCAATGGAGGTCATCCTTAACGCGGGGGACGGCAGACAGTGCATCGATCAGGCGCTCGAGCACCTCGCCTCCTTTGATTTTGACGGTGCGGAAGCGTGCTTGAACGATGCCGAGGCGAAGCTATTGCTCGCCCACCGCGCGCAGACCGATACGATTCAGCGTCAGGCTGCAGGCGAGGAGATTTCCTACTCGCTGCTCTTTACCCATGCGCAAGATACGCTCATGACTATCAGTGCTGAGTTGCACATGGCAAAGAAGATGATGCCGCTTGTGCGCGCACTTGCAACTAAGTGAAAGGAAGCCTCGAATGGTTAACTCTTCTACTGGCTCTGTATTTCCCGATGGCTTTCTCTGGGGTGGTGCCACCGCCGCAAATCAGATCGAGGGTGCATATGATGAAGGGGGGCGTGGCCTCGCTACATCCGATTTTGCTCCGTTCATTTCACGTGAGGCTAATCGCGGATATGAGGGCGATCCCCTGCCGCATAATGCCATGACGCGCGAAATGCTAGACGATGCGCTCGAACATCCGGAGAAGTGGAATCTCCCGAAGCGGCGTGGAATCGACTTCTATCATCGATATCGCGAGCAGCTTGCCGAGCTTGCGGCGATGGGCTTCAAGGTATTTCGCATGTCGATTTCTTGGTCCCGTATTTTCCCCAATGGCGATGATGCGGAGCCTAACGAGGAAGGCTTGGACTTCTACGATGCGGTATTTGACGAGTGCCATCGATTGGGCATGGAGCCTCTTGTGACCCTTTGCCACTTTGACACTCCGCTGAACTTGGCTCTCAAGTACGGCGGGTTCAAGAGCCGTCATACCGTAGACGCCTTTGAGCGATATGCAGAGACAGTCTTTTCTCGCTATAAGGGCAAGGTGAAATACTGGCTTACATTCAATGAGATTAACAATGTTCTCACAAATCCCTTTACCTGCAGCGGTGTGGTTTTGCCCGACCCTAATGACGGCACGCACAATCCGTATAAGGGCGATTGGGCGATGAAGTATCAGGTAAGTCACAATCAGTTCGTGGCAAGCGCTAAAGCGGTAATTAAGTGCCATGAAATTGATCCAGAGGCGAAGATTGGCAATATGGTATGCCGCCTCGAGAACTATGCCGAGTCTCCTAAGCCAGAAGACCAGCTTCAGGTGCTCTTTGAGGATCACTTCAACTGGTTTTACAGCGATGTCCAGGCAAAGGGCGAATATCCCTATTACATGAAGCGCTTCTTTGACGAGAATGATATTCATATCGAAATGGAGCCTGGCGACGAGGAGACGCTCAAGGCCGGTACAGTTGATTTCGTAACGATTAGTTACTACATGACTTACATTATGCGTTACAAGGGGGAGCCGGTGCCAAAGCCATCTGGATCCTTGGTTAGCGCAATAAAGAACCCGTATCTCGAAGCATCTGAGTGGGGATGGCCTATCGACCCGCTTGGGTTCCGCATCACGCTGAACCACATCTACGACCGATATCATCTGCCTATCTTTATATCCGAGAACGGTTTGGGCGCTGTAGACCAGCTCGATGAGAATGGGTATGTCGAGGATGATTATCGCATCGACTACCTGAAACGCCATGTGGAGCAACTCGGAGAGGCCATCAAAGACGGCGTCGATGTATTTGGATATGCTTGGTGGGGTCCCATCGATCTGGTTAGCTCGGGGACGTCAGAGGTGTCGAAGCGATATGGATTCGTGTCGGTTGATCTTGATGATTTTGGTAATGGCACGCATAAGTTGGGGCGTAAGAAGAGCTTCTACTACTACAAGAAGCTTATTGCTTCGAACGGCGCCGATCTTTCGACCGACAACATTGTGATTGAGTAGGAGGCTTTCGTGATCAGCCAAACGACAAGGGTCGTGAATCCAAGCGGCTTGCATGCGCGTCCTGCTTCGGTATTCGTGAAGTGCGCCATGAGTTTTGAGAGCAAGGTTACCGCGCGCAATGTCTCTACCGACAGCGAGGCGAAGGATGCCAAGTCTATCCTTGCGGTTATGGGCCTTGGTATGAAGAAAGGCCACGAGATTGAGATTTGCGCCGACGGCACTGACGAGCAGGAAGCTGTTTCTGCGCTTGTTCAGCTGGTGGAGAGCGGCTGCGGCGAGTAGCAGCTAGATTACATAACCTCGCTTAATCGCGGCGCTGTGGGGCAAGATAATCGACGCTTTTGCCCCGCAGTGCCGCTTCATCTTGATTGCGAGCTCGCCAAGCCCGCTCATTTCTCGACCCTTACGGCGTTTGAGGTAGATGATGCGCAGCGCTGAGCTAGGCGCATCCGTGGAGTAGGCTAGACCATCGAGTTTTTTGCGAGACTACGTTCGTGACATACTCGCGTGTCCATGTTCTCAAGCGCCGATGGCGCGGAACGACGCGCTGCCGGGCGAAATCCGGACACGCCGTTGATTCTCGGGCAACATTTGGACACCGCCGGGCTTTTCGGGCGACATTTCGCCATCGGAGGGCCCCTGAGCGTCCGAAAGCAGCCCGACAACGCCGCGAGCGTACGAAAGCCGCCCGACAATGCCACGAGTGTCCGAAAGTTGTCCGGCAGCACAGGCGGAACACCGCGAGCGTACGAATCTCGCCCGGCAACGCCGGCGGCACCCCGCGCATGTCCAAAAATCGCCCGAAAACGCGGATGGCATGCCAGACAAGTGTCCAAAAGCCACCCGCCAATGTGGCGCAGGGGCCGGCGTCAGATTCTCGCCCGCTGCGGCCACGGCGGCCCAGGCTCCAGCCGTTAGCAGATGCGCGGCAGTTGTTCTCCTACGAGCATGTCGAGAATCCGCGTTGATCCCCAGGGGGTACGAACGCGCACGCACGGGCCGCTCTCTCCGGCATCGCGCACGCGGCCGATGATGGCGGCATCGGCGCCATAGCGATTCGCCCGCATGGCTTCGAGCGCCGCGGCAGCCTCGTCAGCGGGTACGACGGCAACGATCTTACCTTCGTTTGCCACCTGCAGCGGGTCGTATCCAAGCATCTCACACGCTGCCTGGACTTCGGGCTTAACCGGAACAGCCTCTTCGTCCACCTCGATCTCGACATTGCTTGCGGCGGCGAACTCGTTAAGCGTGCTCGCAAGACCCCCTCGCGTGGGGTCGCGGAAGCAGCGCACATGGGGCGAGGCATCGAGCACTGCGGCAATGAGGTGATTAAGCGGCGCTGCGTCGCTTTCCATGGTGGTAGAGAAGGCGAGGCCCTCGCGCTGGCTCATCACGGCGATGCCGTGGTCGCCAAGCGTGCCAGAGACAAGAACGACATCGCCCGGCTGGCACGCAGCGCCAGAAAGCGAACTGCCCTCGGGAACCTCGCCCACGCCCGCCGTGTTGATGTAGACGCCGTCTGCGCTTCCATGGTTCACGACTTTGGTGTCGCCGGTAATGATTGCCACGTCCGCCTCGCGCGCGGTCTCGGCCATGCTCTGGCAAATGCGGCGCAAGTCGTCGAGAGGAAATCCCTCTTCCAGGATGAATCCGCAGGAGAGATAGCGCACCCGCGCGCCCGAGGTGGCCACATCGTTTACCGTGCCGCACACCGCGAGCCGGCCGATATCGCCGCCGGGGAAGAAATGCGGTGTCACCACGAAGGTGTCGGTCGAGAGCGCGATGCGCCCCGTGCCGGGCAGCGCGGCCACGCCGGCGTCGTTGCCCGCGTGAAGCTCGGGCGCCTCGAATGCGTCGAGGAAGACCTCATCGATGAGGCGCTTCATCATCTGTCCGCCGGATCCGTGTCCGAGCTGTACGGTGGAGTCCGAAATCATGATGCCTTCTTTCGATGGCTAGGGTGCTTGGTCGTTCTCGAGATGAGTGTAGTCGAACGCGGCTTGCCAGTGGTTTGCCAACACCCGGTGTTGACGATTCAAACGGTTTGCAGAAGTCCGGTGCCGGCGAACCGCTTGGGCGCTATGCACCGCGCCGCGCTAGCGATACCGGAAGTACGCCGCGCAGCTGCCTTCGCTCGAAACCATGCAGGGCCCAACGGGATGTTCCGGCGTGCAGGCGCGCCCGAAGAGCGGGCACTGGGTGGGCGCGATGACGCCACGAAGCACGTCGCCGCAGCGGCACCCATGCGGTTCCCGGGTGGGTTCGACCTCGACGGCGAACCTGCGCCGCGCATCGTAGCGCGCATAATCCTCGCGAATGCGCAGGCCTGAATGTGCAATTTCTCCCAGACCTCGCCATGTTGCGCTGCAAGGTTCGAAAACCTTCTCCGCGATGCTTCGCGCTACGGGGTTTCCTGCGTCGCGCACGCTCCGGGGGTAGGCGTTTTCCACGGCGGGCGTGCCGGAAATGATCATCTCTACGAGGCGGTCGATGCCGGTGAGGATATCGACCGGCTCGAACCCCGTCACTACGCCGGGAATGTTGAACTCGCGTGCTATGAACTGGAACGGCGCAAGCCCCGTGATGGTGCAGACATGGCCCGGCAATATGAAGCCGTCGATGGTGGTTTCGGGGTCGTTTGCGATGGCGCGAAGCGCGGGCGGCGTGGTTTTGTGCACGCAGGACACGGAAAAGTTCTCAATCCCGCGGGACGCTGCCTCGAGGATGCAAGCGGCGATGGCGGGAGTCGTGGTTTCGAAGCCCACGCCCATGAAGACGACGTTGCGATCGGGCAGCTCGGTTGCGAGTTCGAGCGCGTCGAGAGGGGAGTAGACAATGCGAACGTCGCGCCCGGCGGATTTCTCTGCGGCGAGCGACGAGGTGCTGCCGGGCACGCGCATCATGTCGCCGAAGGTGGCTACCGTGATTCCCTCGGTGCGGGCGAGCGCGATGGCATGGTCGATATCGCGGTTCGCGGTCACGCAGACGGGGCAGCCGGGGCCAGAAAGCAACCGCAGGCCCTCGGGCATAATCGAGCGAAATCCGTAGCGCCCGATGCTCACGGTATGCGTGCCGCATACTTCCATGAGGTTGATGCGGCGGTTGCCCACAAGCCGGTGTATGCGGTCGATGAGTTCACGTGCGAGCTTGGGATCGCGGAAGGATGAGAGGTCCATGTCGTGCTGAGCGCTGTTCGCGGCGGCGGTGGCTGCAGCAGCGGCGGAGTGCTGGTGCGCCGTGGTGCCGATGGGAGCGCCGGCGCTCTGCACGTTCGTGCGGTCATGCCCCATCATGCGGATGCCTCGGCGCCGGCGAGATCCTCTTCGGTGAGCTCGTCAAGCTCGCGCACGAGCTCGATGGTGCGGCGAGCCTCTTCGGCGTCGATAACCTCGATAGCGAAGCCGGCGTGCACGAGTACATAGTCGCCCACCTGGGCCTGCGGCGTGAGCGAGATGGAGATGCGGCGCTGCACGCCGAGCATGTCAATGGTGGCGTTGATTCCCTCGATGGCTACGATGGATCCTGGAATGGCAAGGCACATAGACTGCCCCTTTGGTCGAGATAGTGGGTGGGAGCTCGTTCGGGTAGATGGTACCGCCGCGCTCGCCCGCGGGCAAATGCGGGGCCGGTTTGTGCGGCGAGCCTGTGGGAGTTTCTTACGTGAGGCCCAACACGGGGCCCGCGATGGACCGTGCTTAGTGTTCGAGCCTTTGAGTGAAACGTAGACACCGGGTGTCTGCGCTTCATTCGCCGCACATCGTTACAGAAGGGCAAGCGTGCGCTCGCAGTTCTCGATGATGGGCGGCTCAAGGCGCTTGCGCAGTTCGTCCATGCCGGGAATGGCCGCATACTCGTCAAAGATCTCGGCGAGGCTGATAGGTATCTCCTGGGTGAGGTCCATCATGAGGGCCCGGCAACTGGCAGCTCCGAGGCCGAACTGCTCGAACGGTCCTGACTGCGCATAGCGCTCTAGCGCGCCGGAGCCCACGCGCCCGAAGCGATTCTCCCCGCCAATCGCCATGGCGAGCCGCCTGTGCCGCCGCAGCCGGTCATAGGCGAAGCCCGAGGCCACGTCGTACATGCGGGCAAGCGCGACGTTATGCTCTGTCCCAAGTAGTAGCGAATAGTTCTTCGCGTGAGCGTCGGTGCCCCCGATAAGATAATTAAAGAACAACATCAACGTGAACAACAGCATGTTAAGACGCGCGGCCGGGGTAGTTCCCAAAAGGGTGAGAACGTCGCGAGCAGCGGGCCCGCCGTCTGCGGTGTATTTCTGGAACGGCATGACCCCAAGTGCCTGGCAAAGATCTTCTTGATGTGCGCGCAGAATCGTCCCGTCTTCTCCGATGGTGCGGTCGTAGCGTTCGACGATGAGCGCCGGTTCGTCTTCGAAGAGCCGGTAGTCGACATGTGCCGTGGGCACACCCGCTCGTTCGGCGGTCTTCATACAGACGAATTCGTTCAGCGCTTGTAGCTTAAAGCCCACGACACCGTTTTTGAAAATATGCGTTGTGGGGGCCGATCCGATGCAAGAGCACCATGCCCCATCACGAAGCCCCAAGGCGAATTTACCTTGGTTCCCTCCGAGTGACCAGCTCTCCCCCTCGCCGACCCATGTCGCCTCGTCATCCGAGCGTATCGCTTTGAGGCGCAGCGCAATTTCATGGTCGGTCAGCGGGCGGTATTCGCCTGAGCGGGCGAGTACGTCATCAACGCGCTCCTCCCGGCAGAATTGCACGCCGCCTTGGCAATCAAGGCCGATGCAGTCAAGCATGGTGACGGGATTGTTGGGGCTGATGCCAAAGTCGCGGGCAATGGCCTTGCGCTGCTGCTCGCTATCGGGGAGAAGGCCAAACAGGAATGGCAGCAATGCTTGCTGGTGGTATGTGCGGTTGCAGATGGGCAACGCAAGCGAGAGCGGTGCGCCGTGGTAACCCTCGTCATAGTTGAAATGGATGAGGCCCTGTGCATCCTGCCAGAGCGTCCCAGCGGGGGTCCCGCAGATGATGGTGCGCAGAGAGAGTTCTGCCATGATACCTCCTACGTGGTACGGCGGAATTACCTTGCTGTGACTTCGCTGTTGCCGTGGAAGATGTCGGCGATTAGCTTGTCATATGCACTCTGAAAATCAGATAGCCTGAGCTCTGGGGAGCTTTCGGTCCGTTTGGTGCGAGCCGTTACACGCGTGCCGCGCCGGTGGCGTTGCGCGGTGGTGCGGGTCGCTGGTGCGGTGTCGGTGCTATCGGAGACAGCCGGGCTCTCGTTGCGCTCCCACGGGCGCTCTTCCCTGATGTGCTCGCCGATGGTGAAGAGCTCAAGCCCGAGCGCGTCGTAGACGGCGAGCAGCTTGTCGAGGCGGATGCCGGGGGCGTCGCCGAGCTCGAGAGATGCGAGCAGGCGCTCGGAGACGCCGGCGGCCTTTGCGAGCTGTTTGCGCGTGAGGCCCTGCGCCTCGCGTTCGCGACGTGCGTACAGCCCCACCTGCCGGGGGATGCTGACCGGTTTGATGATGCGGCCGTCCTCGGTCCTGTGCTCTGTAGTGTGGTTCGCCATGCTCGTTCGCCTCCAGAGACGTAAAACGTTGTGCATTCAGTATATCTGCAAAAGTTTGCATATAGTAGAAACTGCAAAAGTCTGCATATTATCTTAGCTTCGTAGGCTTTCAGCTAGCTCGAGGCTCGAGTCGGAAGGTTTTTGCGGGAGTGCCGAGCAGACCGGCCTTTTCGGAACGCGCCAACTGGGCTTTTGCTGGCCGCGCGAACCGGTATAGATGGCGGGTCCCGAAAAACCTTCCGACTCGAGCCTCGAACTTTTCCAGATGCTGAGATGCGAGCCTGAAAGGCCGGGTTGCCGCCTTCAAAAGTGTTCGCGTGTGCTGCTTTGTGGCTTTCTGGGCAGCGCGAACGCGACGCTACCGTTCGCAGAGCCGCGCACGGGCGACGGCCGCCTGTCCGTAGGCGATGCAGCCATCGTTTACCGGCACCGCGCTGGGGACAAGCGGGCGCAGGCCTTCTGCCCGCAACCGCTGCAGGACCTCGCCCAAGAGCAGGCGGTTCATGAAAGCACCGCCCGAAAGCGCAATGTTGCGAATGCCGGTGTGGCGTGCAATCTGGATGGAGGCATCGCAAACGGCTTGCGCAGCGGCGAAGTGCACGTCAGCAGCGATGGCTTCGACGGGACGCCCTGCCGAGAGGTCATCGAGTGCGGCGCGCACCATCGGTGTCGGGTCAAGCTCAATAACCTGGTCGATGGCATGTTCGCCAACGCGACTCCTGCGTTGCCGAGTCTGCTCGTCCGGCGCGGGAACCGGCTGTTCTTGCAGGTCAAAGCGATAGCTGGAGCTATCCGCCCTATCGTAGGCGCGCCGCGCGCCATCTGTACCAAGTGCTCGCCATGCCGCGGCTTCGAGCATGATGGCAGGCTCGCCCTCGTACGTAGCGTTCGGGCAGATGCCGAGCATGGCCGCCATGGCATCGAGCAGGCGGCCCATGCTGGAGGTCAGCGGGCTGTTGAGCCCTCGCTCGATCATGGTGGCGGTAACCGCGCGTTCGGCTTCACTGAGGCCCTCGACAAGCATGCGCGCTCCCGGATGGTCGAGCAGCTCGCAGGACTGCAGCAGCGAGAACGCATTGCGCCGCGCGTCGCGCACGGAAGCCATCCCGGCCGGGAGCCGCCAGGGTTTTAGGTGCGCCATTAGCGTGAAACCGCTCAGGCTCGCAACCATGACCTCGCCGCCCCATACGGTGCCGTCGGTTCCCGCTCCCGTGCCGTCGAGCGCAATGCCAAGCACTTGCTCCGCGGGGCCGATGATGCCGCGCGCAGTCATTTCGGCTATTACCGACGCGATGTGTGCATGGTGGTGCTGCACTTCGATGAGCGGGCGCCCATCCGCAGATGCTTCGGCACGCGCCCATTGGCTCGAGAGGTAGGTTGGGTGAAGATCGCAGGCGAGCGCATGGGGTTCAAGCTCGAAAAGGCTCGACATGCGATGGCGCGCCTCGTGCCAGGCGTCGAACGTCTCGCCATTTTCAACATCGCCGATGTGCTGGGACACGAAGCACAGCGCGCTGCCGTCGGGCTGTTCGCGCGTGAGGGCGATGGTCGCTTTTTGCTCGGGGCCGCAGGCGAGGATACACGGGATGTCGCCGTGTGGGGCAGCGCCCTGTTGCGTTTCTGGACTGGGTGCGCAGCGAGAGAGGTCGAGCGGCTGCGGAGCGTATCCGCGCGCGCGGCGCACGGGCATGACGTTGCCGTTGATCACGCGTACGACCGAGTCGTCGTACCGGGTGAGAATGGCGCGATTATTGCCGAGCAGCGCGTCGGCGAGGCCGCCTTCGACCAAGTGGGCCCAAGCAAGCTCGTCATCGGTTTCGATGGGTTCCTCGCTTACGTTTCCGCTGGTCATGACAAGTGTGTGCACGCCACGCGCATCACAGGCGGCGAGCAGCAGGTGCTGGAGCGGAGTGTACGGGAGCATGATGCCGAGCTCGGGCAGATCGAAGGCGACGGATGGCGCAAGCGAGGGGTAATTGCTTCCGTTGCTATTGGGGTGGCTGCTCCCGTCGTCTTTGGGATGGTTGCTTCCGTCGCCTTTAGGGTTGTGGTCGCTGCCGCCTTTGCCCTGTCCAGCGCCCCATTCGTCGTTGCGTTCGTCTTGCTTGCGGCGGCGCAGCAGGACGATGGGACGGATGGATCCGGTGAGCAGCTCCGCCTCGGCTTCGTCGATCGTGCAAAGCGCCCGGGCGCCTTCCATGTTGCCAACCATGACGGCGAGCGGTTTGTTGGACCGGCGCTTGCGCCGGCGCAGGTCGCGCACGGCATGCTCATTCGATGCGTCGCAGGCAAGATGGAAGCCGCCGAGCCCCTTGATGGCGACGATTCCGCCGGCTGCCAGCATCTCGGCGCAGCGCTCGATGATGGCATCGCTCTTCTGGCGTGTGGTGCCAACAGCAGGGGTGATTCCGCCGCGCCGTTCCCACGCATCGGTGCCTGTTTGGACCTTTTCACGCCAGGTGATGTGCGGGCCGCAGGAGAAGCACGCATTGGGCTGCGCATGGAAACGCCGGTCGGCGGGGTCGGCGTATTCCGTCGCACATGCGGGGCACATGGGGAATGCATCCATTGATGTGGCGGGCCGGTCGTAGGGGAGCGAGCGAATGATGGTGAACCGCGGGCCGCAGTTGGTGCAATTGATGAATGGGTAGTGATAGCGCCGGTCGGCGGGATCAAAGAGTTCGCGCAGGCAATCGGGGCAGGTGGCGATATCTGGCGAGACGAGCGTGGTGCGCTCCGTCTCGTCATCCGATGCGACGATGCGGAAGGTCGGCGAGGGGTCTTCCGGCGTCGCTCCCTGCGGTGTATCGGCCCTCGCGCCATCCGCGCTGCCCGCGTGCTCGACAACCTCGATGCCGTCAATCCGCGCTGCCGCCGGAGCCTCATCGCGCAGCGCGCGTACGAACGCGTCGAGCGTGGAGGCGTTCTCGGCCGATGCCTCGATGTGCACGCCGTCGCCCGCGTTGAGCACCCAGCCGCTTATCCCGTGCGCCATTGCCGTTCGGTATACGAACGGACGCATACCCACGCCTTGAACGATTCCGGTTATGTGGATGTGAACCAGTGCCATTCCCGTATCCAGTTACCGCTCCAGGCTCGCGCCGGT
This sequence comes from Enorma shizhengliae, assembly GCF_009676995.1. Lineage (NCBI taxonomy): Bacteria > Bacillati > Actinomycetota > Coriobacteriia > Coriobacteriales > Coriobacteriaceae > Enorma > Enorma shizhengliae. The sequence goes on along the minus strand of NZ_VTFZ01000005.1, from coordinate 3,270 downwards.
GGCGGCACAGGTGAGCTCACCGTGGTGTACGCCACGCAGGCCCAAAAGCTTATCGGCAAGCTCGTAGACGCGTTCGCCGCGGCCGCGCACCGCAAGGATTTCCAGGCAGTTGTGGTGGTCCAGGTGCACATGCATGGTTGAGACGATTTCGGCCGTGTAATCGTGCTGAATCTCGTCCAGCTGGCGGGTGAGGTCGCCGGTGTGATGGTCGTAGATCATCGTCAGCGATCCTATGACCTGCGCCGTTGGTGTCCTCAACTCGTCTTTGACGAGCGCGGCACGCATGAGGTCGCGGATTGCCTCGGAGCGGTTGGCCCCGGTACCGCGGCGCGCGGTCTGCTCGTCAAAAGCGGCGAGCAGGTCTTCTGGCACGGCAACCGAGAACCGAACGAGATCGGCCGAGCTGGCGTGCACGGCTGCTCCCGCCTGATCTGATGAGCATGCCTGCCCTGCAAAATCATCACACGCGCTTGCGCGGGTATGGTCGGCAGGTTCGGCGTTGTTAATGCGCTCGGTATGGCCCTCGGGGTGCGCGGCGTCCATCGCTACACCAGCCGGACGGTGCCCACCGAATTATGGTCGGCTTCGATGGCCTCTTCGTAGCCTTCGAGCGCGGCGCGCGCCTCATCGAGCGACCGCATCGCTTGGGCCAGCTTGGAGCCGATGCGCTCCATGTCGTACGCCTCGGTTGCATGGAACAAATCGTGGCTCCAAGACCGAGCGAGCTCGATCGTATTGTCAACCTGCTTTACGCTCATGGCGAGCTGGCTCATATTCATGCCCACATCGTGCATAGGTCCTCCTTGAGGCCGTGTTCGACCGTAGTTCGCCGTTGGCGTCAGGTGCGAATCCCGGTATGAAAAAGCCCCGGCAACCCGGGGCTTCAGTGTACTACGTTGTCGTTGCGTCCGTGTCGCTCGCGTAGGGAGCCGGATCGTTGCGTCCGCACCGCTCGCCCGTGGAGTCGCGTCGTTACAGGCTCTTCTCAATCTCAGCGGTGAGGGCGGGCTTGGGCATAGCTCCCACGATGCGGTTGACCTCCTGGCCGCCCTTGAGGATCACGAGCGTGGGGATGGACATGACGCCATATTTCATGGCGATGTCCTGGTTTTCGTCCACGTTGCATTTGCCTATGACGAGACGGCCATCGAGCTCATCGGCAAGCTGGTCGACGATGGGCGAAACCATGCGGCACGGGCCGCACCACGGTGCCCAGAAATCGATGAGAACGGGTAGGTCGTTAGCAAGCAGAGCGTCAAAATTGGAGACATTGACCTCGGTAATTGCTGCCATGGTTCCTCCTTATGTGAGGCGCGCTCAAGGCGCGGATAAATCGAGACAGTGCGGTTATACCCACCTCAGCGTTCTCGTTGCAGATGGTGCAGCCTTTTATTGCTCCCCCACGCGCTGGGCGCAGTGCGCGCTCGTTCGCGTTGATGCTGTCACCGCTACAATAAGGATGCGCGATGCTGAGCGCTTGCCCCATGTGCCCCGCGCCCGCGAGCGATGTGGTTCGTGGCACGCGTGTTCACGCGCTCGCGGAGAAGTGGGCGCCCGTGTGCTTACGGGCTCGTGTGCTTGCGGGCCCGCGCGGCAACGATACGCCGTTGTTTCGCGCGTTTTTAGGTATCGCCCATCCAACGAGGGGGAACCATGGCTGTCTCGAATGCCGATCGAAGGAACGCGCTGCTTGCGGCGGCGCAGCAGGAGCTCGATGCGCTTACCGCGCGCGGTGTTCGCATGCGGGGGAACGCGTTTTCGGCCATAGTCCTGGTGAAGGGCGAACTCAACGCTGACGAGCTTTCGGGTGGGGAGCTGCTTGCCGGCGCCGATGGCGCGGCGTTGGCAGCTGCGCTCGATCGCCTTGGATACGCGCCGGAGGAGTTCTGTGTGCTATCTGTCATCGCAGGGCCGGAAGGGGAGGGCGCTGCGCCTGAGGCAGCTTCGGGGCGGCCGTTGGCCCCGACCCTGTTCCGCGAGGCGCTTGAGGCGCTTGATCCCGAAGCTGTCGTTCTGCTTGATGACACCGCTGCGTCGATCATGCGCGAGGCATATGCCGAGGAGCTTGCTCGCATCGAGCAGTTCGACATGGCGATGCTCGCTCCGGGGCTCGTCGCTCATGTTCTTGGAAGGCGCGTGCTTGCCCTTGATGGATTCGAGGCCGCGCTTGCCGATGGACGGGCAAAGCAGCGCATGTGGGCCTATCTCAAGCAGCTCCCGCCCCTGGGTGCGCCGTACTAATCATGCGGATGAAGTTAAGCAAGAGATTTAAGTAAGTGATGTCGGCTTGCGCGCCACTAAGCTCGGGCTGTCAGCTGGATGGCAACCTTCCCTCTCTGTAACTTTTGGCCTCGTGTCAAAATGCATACGAATGGTGGTACTAGAGGGTGCTCGTTGAGCGTTTCGGAGCCGTTGCATCGGTGGAAACGGGCACCTGAACAGCGGGATGACTCTAATATTCGCAGGAAATACTGCCTTCTGGGTGGTGTGATGCGTTGCGAGGTCGGTTTCAACCGAGCTCATGTACCACCAATCGTGTCTCGATTGCCGCAAGCGTGAAAAGTTGGGCGCTGAGCTCCTCCGCCAAACAAAAAACGGGCCCCCGAAGGGCCCGTCTTCATGAGCGAATAGCTCGAGTATGCCGGTGAGGCGGTAAAAGCTAGTCCTCGGCGATCTCGGTGATGGCACCGGCGGGGCAGCTCTCCACGCACACGCCACAGGCGATGCAGGAGTCCTCGTCAGTCACGGTAGCAACGTCCTGGAGCTCCAGAACACCCTGGGGGCAGTCGTCAACGCAAACGCCGCAAGCGATGCACTCATCGGCTTCAATAACGGGATGGGCCATAGTGATTCCTCCTCTTATAGATGCTCGATGTGGTTTGGCGATAGTTCATCGAGACTCTTGTGGGTTAATATACCGCGCGCCCGTCTCATTGCAACCCTCGCCGACCGTCTTTTTCTGCCGTTCACCGAGTAAGGCGAGGGGAACTTTTTGCGTGCGCGTTTGGTGCCCTGCGAAGGCCTGGCGATGCCGGGCGGAGTCCGGACACGCCACGCGCTGACGGGCTGAATCTGGACATTGGAATCGTTATCGGGCGACATTCGACATTGCAGGCTTTCTCGGGCGACATTCGGACGCTCAGGGGGGGCTCGGACAAAAAGTTGGACACCCATAGGTGTCCGGATTGGAGTCCGAGTGTACCCAGATGAAGTGAGGGCGGAGGCCGTGGAGGCCGTCCGCCTGGGGTTCAGCCTGGCAGAGGCGGCGGA
>NZ_VTFZ01000004.1:0-62756 GCF_009676995.1 Enorma shizhengliae | reverse complement strand
CTCCGCCGCCTCTGCCAGGCTGAACCCCAGGCGGACGGCCTCCACGGCCTCCGCCCTCACTTCATCTGGGTACACTCGGACTCCAATCCGGACACCTATGGGTGTCCAACTTTTTGTCCGAGCCCCCCTGAGTGTCCGAATATCGCCCGGCGACCCCTTGAATGTCCGAATATCGCCCGAGAGCGCGTGGTGCGCCCGTTGGTTCTTCCCAAGGCGTGCACATCGTGCCCGCCTGCGTGCCCGATCGTCCACCCGTCCAGGTGCCCGGCATCGAGCTTCTCATTCCTGGTAACAGATACCGTATCGGAAAGGATACACATATGAAATCGGCATTGAATACTATGTGCTTCGTTGCACTCGTGCTGGCGGTGCTCGGGTTGGGCATGATCGGCGCTGGCTTCGTATGGTCGGGGTTTGACACGGACGTGTTTTCCACCGGAATCGACCATGAGCATGGCGTCATCGTGCTCGGCGGCGATGAGGTGGATCCAGATGTCGATCTGCCCCTGCTCTCCCACCTCGCGGAGTGGGGCACCTTTTGGGTTGGTTCCATCGATGATGCCGCTGCAACGGGCGGTGTCCTTAGCCAAAGTCACTGAACGCGGCAGGGCTCTTCTCGCAGGATGGACTTAATGCTGGTAAGTACGGCAGACCTCTTGCCACAGGGTGGGTCTACTGCTGAGAGCTCACGTAGCTTTCATCGACGGTGATTTTCGCGATGGTGCGCGGGTAATGCTCCTGCACGAGGCGAGCAACGCGTTCACGCAGCTCGTCGGCCGAAAGCGCCGATCCTGCCGGGCGCACGCAGTCGAAAATGACGTTCGTGTGCGTGGGGCCGGGCACGCAGCGTAGGTCGTGAACGGTGATGCGCGGATCGATTTCTTCGACCGCATGCGAAATCCAATGGCGCATGTCGCGCACCTCGGGGTCGTCGGTCACGATGGGGTCGTAGTGGAGGGTCACGATCAGGCCGTCCTCCATCTTGAAGTCCTGCTCGATGTTGTCGATGAGGTCGTGGCTTTCGAGCGGATCGGCTTCCGCAGCCATCTCGACATGGGCGCTCGCGAACTGCCGGCCGGGGCCATAGTCGTGGACCATGAGGTCGTGGGTTCCGAGCACGCCGGGGTAGGAGAGGATCTTGTCGTGGATGTGCTCGACGAGCTCGGGGCTGGGGGCCTGGCCCAGAAGCGGGCTCACCGTGTCTCGCAGCAGCCCCACACCGCTCCAGCAAATGAACGCGCCCACGGCGAGACCCGCCCATCCGTCAAGGTCTACGCCCGTCGCCCGCGAGATGCAGGCGCAGGCGAGTACCGCCGCCGTGCTGATGACGTCGTTGCGGGAATCGACGGCCGTGGCTTCGAGCGTGTCAGAATTAATACGGCGTCCGATGGAGCGATTGAAGGCGGCCATCCAGAGCTTGACCGCAATCGAGAGCACGAGCACGGCCACGAGCGCTCCGGAGAATTCGGTAGGGCTCGGCGCGATGATCTTCTGCACGGAGCTCCAGGCAAGGTTGATCCCAATGGCAAGCACGAGCGCGGCGACCACGAGCCCGGCGAGGTATTCGTAGCGGCCATGGCCGTATGGGTGCTCAGGGTCGGCGGGCCGGCTCGCGAGCTTGAATCCGAGGAGGCTCACGATGTTCGATGCGGCATCCGAGAGGTTGTTCACGGCATCCGCCACGATGGAGACGGAGCCCGAAACGAGCCCGATGGCGCCTTTTCCCAGACAGAGCATGACGTTGCAGATAATGCCTACGATGCCGGCGAACTGCCCATAGCGCATGCGCACAGCAGGATCGTCCGTCTGCTCGCTCATGCGCACGAAGTGGCGTACCAGCCATTCGGTCATGGTCAACTCCTCGTCGTTTTGCCGGATGCGTCCGGCGGCGGTTCATGCAAATCGCCCATCACTCTAGCACGTTGGGGGCGTTGCGGACGGGGTGGAATCGTTTGGGCGATGCGCCTGGAGGGGTGAGCCGGGGTCGCTTGGAGGATGCGCCTGCCGCGGCGGAGCACTCTTGTCAAGCCGCGGCAGGCCATGCGGGGAGATGCGTTTACAGCGATGGGGGTGCATACTTTATACTTGCACGAAGAGACTTGAGGATGGAGCGGCGGGCGCGTTCGCACGCCCGGCTCCGCGGTAGCGTGTGCCGTAGTGAGAGCATGGGGGAAATCGTGGAATTCTGGTTCGTCGTGTCGCAGATCGTCGCAATCTCGGTGCCCATCGCATTGGGATGGTGCCTGCACAAGCTCGGCGTGCTCGACGACCAGTTCGATGCCGGCCTTTCCCGTCTTGTGCTCAACGTCGCGCTTCCGTGCTCGATCGTCGCGTCCATCGACGGCAACGCCAACCTGTCCGGCGCCGGAACGTTGGTCGGTTTGATGGCGGCGACCGCGGTCGTCTACATCGTGGGACTTGCCGTCGCGTTCGCGCTCACCGCCTTCACGCGCGCACCGCGCGGCGAGGCGCCCTCATACCGGTTCGCCATCGCTTTTGGAAACTGCGGATTCGTTGGGTTGCCGGTCATCTCGGCGATTCTTGGGAACGAGGCCCTGCTCTACGTTGCCATCTCGCTCATCCCGGCGAATATTGCCATGTTCGGCATCGGCCCAGCGCTCTTTTCCCAGGGTGCAGACGAGGGGAGCAGCGGTGCCGGTTCGCTGGCGGCCCGTAGCGCCCCCTCGCCGGCGCGCCGGCTGCGCACCATGCTCGCCTCCTTGAAGACCCCGACGTTTTTCGCCAGCCTGCTCGTGCTCGTGCTGGCGCTTCTCGGCATCACGGACCTCGGTGTCGCGGGCGATTCGATCGGCATCATCGGGCAGGCCGCCACGCCGCTCGCGCTGCTCGTGACCGGCTCCTCTATCGCGCGGTACCGTCCGCTCGAGATGGTCGGCAACCCGCGCGCCTATATTGCCGCTGCGGGAAGGTTGCTGATCGTTCCCGCCCTAAGCTTCGCGGCGCTCCTGCTCTTTCCGCTCGAGCCGTTTCTGCGGGCTGTGATCGTGCTGGACAACGCTATGCCCGTTGCCACGGCGGGCGTCTTGTTCTGCCTGCAGGCGGGCGGAGACGCCAAGCCCATGGCCCAAGCGACCTTCCTGAGCGTGGTCGGCTCCGTCCTGACGATTCCCGCCGTGACGATGCTCGTCGGAGCCTCGTGACGCCTTCGATATAGCAATCAATCGAACTGTGCGCCGGTGCGGCAGCGCCTCGTTTCGTCGCGGGCTCTGATGCGACGTGCCTCGTCCGGCTGCGCCGCGGCGCGGCTGCGGGACCTGGTTCGCGGTGTCCCGTCCGGCTGTGCCACAAAGTGCCCGCGGGCTGCGGGTAGAGCGCCCGCAGCTCGTGTTTCTCGGCAGCTTGTCGCTCTGCTTCTTCCGCTCTGCTAGCAGAGGTCGAGGTGGTAGTAGTGTCCGAGCGCGTCGGCGGCGAGGATGGCGTCGCAGACCATCTGCGGCGTTACCGCAAAGGGCATGTTGCCCATGGTGTCCGTGGGCGCGCAGGCGCTTTCCGCCACCGCCATGATCCGCTCGCGCGAGATGTCCTCGACGCCCAGGTCTTCGAGTGTGGTGGGAAGTCCTACCTCCATGCAGAAGCCGAGAACCTCCTCGAGCTTCTCGGTCGGGGCGTTCTCGAGCACGAGCTGCACGATCGTGCCGAACGCGACCTTTTCTCCGTGATAGCGGGCATGGGTTTCGGGCAGCTGCGTCATGCCGTTGTGGATGGCGTGCGCCGCAGCGAGACCGCAGCTCTCGAAGCCGATGCCCGAGAGCAGCGTATTCGCCTCGATAACGCGCTCGACAGCGGGGGTGGTGCAGCCTGCTTCGAGTGCGACCTTGGCCTTCACGCCGTCTGCCATGAGCGTGTCGAAGCAGAGCTTGGCCAGGGCGAGCGCGGCGCTCGTCGCTTTGCCGCCGGCGCAGGTATCGGCCTCGCTCTCAACGCAGGCGCGCGCCTCGAAGTACGTGGCGAGCGCGTCGCCCATGCCGGAGACCGTAAGGCGTACCGGCGAGGCCGCGATCACCGTCGTATCCATGAGCACGATATCGGGGTTGGCGGGCAGGAAGAGGTAGCGATCGAAGACGCCGTCTTCCGTGTAGATGACCGAGAGCGCGCTGCACGGCGCATCGGAGGAGGCGATGGTGGGGCAGACCACCACCGGGACACCGAGCTTGTACGCTACGGCCTTGGCGGTGTCGAGCACCTTGCCGCCGCCGACGCCCACGATGACATCGGCTCCGGCGGCCTTGGCGGCCTGCGCGATGCGGTCGATCTCGGTGTCCGAGCACTCTCCGCCGAACGATTCGAAGGTGATTGTGGCGCTCGAGTGCTCAAAGCCGCCCTCGATCTTCGCGCCGACGCGCTCGATGCCCGTGCTCGTGGCGATCGCGAGCGCAGCTTGGCCCAGTGGCTCGATGTGGCTCGCGAGCTCGGCAAGAGCGTCGGGACCCTGGATATACTTGCTTGGGCTGTTGAAGATGCGTGCCATGGAAATCCTCTCTCGCAACGCGCGCCCCATGCGCGCTGTCCAGCTTGTACCCGCGCATTCGCGCTGCCACACATCGACGTTGCCTGCGCATCCGTCAAACACAACATCTTGGTCAAGAGACGCCAGGTGCCGTTCACCGAATCGTGGGTGCCGCAACTTGTGGAGTGGCATCCACGAATGGTTGATGGGCCGCGCGAGCGCAACCGCAGGTGGGGGAGTTAGGCGAATTTGTGACCCCCGTTCCTGTGTTCGCCGTGAGTAATGCGTCTGAAAATAAGCCATTTATGCTGACCTGCATAAACACAATATGTAGTATGCCGTCTACAAAACTCCACACGATGTAGTGAGAAAACCTGACGTAAGATAGGAAGCGCTCATTACCAGAAAGGTTTCTCATGAAGATCATCAAGCGCAGCGGCGTCGAAGTCGCTTTCGACATCACCAAGATCGAGAACGCCATCCGTGCAGCCAACAAGGACGTGCAGGAATCCGATCGCCTCACCGAGCGCCAGGTCGTCTATGCGTCGCAGAACGTGGCAGAGGCGTGCGAGAACGCCGGGCACACGGTCGCCGTCGAAGAGATCCAGGATATGGTCGAAGACGAGCTCATGAAGCTCGATAAGTTCGAGGTCGCCCGCAAGTACATCATCTACCGCTACGTGCAGGGGCTGAAGCGCACCAAGAACACCACCGACGACAAGATCCTCTCGCTCATCGAGTGCAACAACGAAGAGGTCAAGCAGGAGAACTCCAACAAGAACCCCACGGTGAACTCCGTGCAGCGCGATTACATGGCGGGCGAGGTGTCCAAGGACCTCACTCAGCGCGTGCTGCTGCCGCAGGACGTGGTGCGGGCGCACAACGAGGGCCTCATCCACTTCCATGATTCGGACTATTTCGCCCAGCATATGCACAACTGCGATCTCGTGAACCTCGAGGACATGCTGCAGAACGGCACCGTCATCTCCGGCACGCTCATCGAGCGCCCGCATAGCTTCTCGACGGCCTGCAACATCGCCACGCAAATCATCGCGCAGGTGGCGAGCTGCCAGTACGGTGGCCAGTCCATCTCGCTCACGCACCTCGCGCCGTTCGTCGAGGTGAGCCGTCAGAAGATTCGCCGTCAGGTGGAGGTGGAGCTCGCGGAGCTCGGCGTCGATGCCGGCGAGGACAAGGTCTCGCAGGTGGTCGAAGAGCGCCTGCGCGACGAGATCCGCCGTGGCGTGCAGACCATCCAGTATCAGGTCGTGACCCTCATGACCACGAACGGCCAGGCGCCCTTCGTGACCGTGTTCATGTATCTCGGCGAAGCCCGCAGCGAGGCCGAGAAGCACGACCTCGCCATGATCATCGAGGAGACGCTCCGCCAGCGCTATGAGGGCGTGAAGAACGAGCAGGGCGTGTGGATCACCCCGGCGTTCCCCAAGCTCATCTACGTGCTCGACGAGGACAACGTCTACGAGGGGAGCCCCTACTTCTACCTCACGCAGCTTGCTGCCAAGTGCACGGCCAAGCGCATGGTGCCCGATTACATCTCCGCCAAGAAGATGCGCGAGCTCAAATTGTCGAAGGGCGAGAAGCCGGGCGAGGGCGACGTCTACACCTGCATGGGTTGCCGCAGCTTCCTCACGCCGGATCGCTCGGGCAACGGCTACGACAACGTTGCCCGTGCCAAGAACTACGAGCCGGGAAAACCCAAGTACTACGGTCGCTTCAACCAGGGCGTCGTGACCATCAACCTCCCCGACGTGGCGCTTTCCTCCGGCGGCGATGCCGAGAAGTTCTGGGAGATCTTCGATGGGCGCCTGGAGCTCTGCCATAAGGCCCTGCGCTGCCGTCACGAGCGCCTGAAGGGCACGCTCTCCGATGCCGCGCCGATCCTGTGGCAGTACGGCGCCCTCGCGCGCCTCGATAAGGGCGAGACCATCGACAAGCTGCTCTATGGCGGCTACTCTACGATCTCGCTTGGCTATGCGGGCCTTTACGAATGCGTGAAGTACATGACCGGCGCGAGCCATACCGATGAGCGCGGCAAGGGCTTTGCGCTTTCGGTCATGCAGCATATGAACGACAAGTGCGCTGAATGGAAGGCCGCGGAGGACATCGACTATTCCATCTACGGCACGCCGCTCGAGAGCACCACGTACAAGTTCGCAAAGTGCCTGCAGCGCCGTTTTGGCATCATCCCCGGCGTGACGGATAAGGGCTATATCACCAACAGCTATCACGTGCACGTGAGCGAGGAGATCGACGCCTTCGATAAGCTCCAGTTCGAGAGCGAGTTCCAGGCGCTCAGCCCTGGTGGCGCCATCTCCTACGTCGAGGTTCCCAACATGCAGGACAACCTCAAGGCCGTCATCCGCGTGATGCAGTACATCTACGAGAACATCATGTACGCGGAGCTCAACACCAAGAGCGATTACTGCCAGGTGTGCGGCTACGACGGCGAGATTCGTATCGTCGAGGACGATGGCAAGCTCGTTTGGGAGTGCCCGAACTGCCATAACCGCGATCAGGAGAAGATGAACGTGGCGCGGCGCACCTGCGGCTACATCGGAACGCAGTTCTGGAACCAGGGGCGCACCGAAGAGATTCGCGACCGCGTGCTGCATCTGTAAGGGGTACGGGGCGGGCCTGCCGGATATCATCCCGTGCTCAGACATTCTCGGAGCATCGGCAGAGCCGATGCTCCTGCGAAACTGCGCGCGGGACGATATACCGGCAGGCCCGTCACAACGTTGGCGGTGCAGCAGCGTGGCGGATCTCCTCGGCCCGCCGCATGGTTCAGTGTCTGCTCAGCAGGGGGAGATGTTGGACTGGCGACGTGGGCTACGGCGGGGCATCGGTTGTGGGCGCGCGACCCGTGCTTGTAGCGGTACGATACCGTGGCAAAAGAAGGCTGCGACGAGAAACCGATGCAACGGAGCGGTTAGTTGCGAGCAGGATTCCATCGCGCTCGCTCCCGCCGCGAGGCCAGGTCAGCGCGCTGGGGGCGCGGGCATATCATCCCGCGCGCAGTTACGCAGAAAGCCTGGCGGAAGCCAGGCGTTCGAGTATGTTTGAGCACGGGATGATATGCCCGCGCCCCGACGGAGGGGGAGCGATGAACTACGCCGAGATTAAATACTTCGATATCGCCAACGGCGAGGGTGTGCGAACGTCGCTCTTCGTGAGCGGGTGCCGTCGCGGGTGCCCCGGGTGCTTCAATTCCGGCGCTTGGAGCTTCCTTGCTGGTAAGCCTTTCACGCAGGAGGTCGAAGACAAGATCATCGAGAGCTTGGATCATCCGTTCTGCGAGGGCTTGACCATTCTCGGAGGAGAGCCCATGGAGCCGGAGAACCAGGAAGGGCTCGTCGGCTTCGTTGAGCGCGTGCGCGAGCGCTTTCCACGCGAGGTGCGACCGGATGGCTCGCCAGAAAAGACCATCTGGTGCTTCACGGGCGATACGCTCGACGAGCTCATGCCGGACGGCAAGCATCATACGGCGGTGACGGAGCGCCTGCTCGGCTGCATTGATATTCTTGTTGATGGGCCGTTTGTGCAAGATCTCTATGACATCTCGCTTCGTTTCCGCGGGTCTTCCAACCAGCGCCTCATCGACCTCAATGCCACGCGCGCCGCGGCGGCAGAGCGCGGCTGCTCCCTCGCCGAAGCTGTCAAGCTCTGGCAGGACGAGCAGGTATACGCGACGCACAGCATGTAGGGAGCCTGCCAACGCGCTCGCGGTGCCGTCTGGATGTAGCGCGCCAACTATCGATTGCCCGAACATCGTTGCAGCTTTCCGTCCTTGCATCCTAAAGCGGGCCTCTTCACGCTTGCGTGTTCTCCCGCTAGCATGGAGCTGGCGACGAACGGAGGACGTATGGATGAGGCAATCCCCCATAAGATAGGACTTCACGAGATGACCCGCGTGCGGGCGGTGTGGGAGCACCCGGTGTTTCAGCGGGAGCTTGCCCGGTTGGAAGAGCTCGAGCACGACCGGCCTTTCTGTCGCCACGGAGCGCAGCATCTACTGGATACGGCGCGCATCATGTGGATCCTGAATCTGGAACAGGGACTGGGATTCTCTCGCGAGGTCGTGTATGCGACGGCCCTGCTGCACGACGTGGGTAAGGCCGAGCAGTATGCGGGCGGCGAGCCCCATGAGGTGGCAGGCGAGCGTCTGGCACGCGAGATCTTGGAGAGCGCGCCGCCTGACACGCGTTTTGCCCCCGATGACGTCGACCAGATGTGTCTCGCCATCCGCGGGCACCGGCGCCTTCGCCCGGATGCAAGCCAGCTGGAGCGCCTGCTGTTCCAAGCGGACAAGGCCTCACGCGCCTGTTTCGCCTGTCCCGCCGAGGTTCGCGCCGACTGTACCTGGCCTGAAGCCAAGAAGAACCTCGTGCCGCTCATCTGAATACCTGCGTGAATCACAGGCACCGGGTGTTGGCGCTTCGATGGATCACAGACACCGGGTGATTCTGTTTCAACTGTGTTCCCACAAGCCAGTTCGTTTCGCTCGGTATTGGGTATAGAGAAGCGTGGAAGAACACGACGAAGGAAGCGATTACTATGACGCAGAAACATCTTCCGGAAGACACCTCGCGCGGCGAGGAGACCACGCTTGCCCAGCGTAGCGGAGCGGGGTTGCCTGCCACGCGGCGTGCGCTCGCAAAGCTCGAGCCAGGCCAGCTTGAGCATGCGGACAAGATCATCATCTCCGGGTTGGAGGTGTTTGCAAATCACGGCGTCTATCCCGAGGAGACGGCGCTCGGCCAGAAATTCATCGTGTCGGCGACGCTTTTTGCCAGCCTGCGCAGGGCGGGGGAGACCGACGACCTAGGTGAATCGATTCACTATGGCGAGGTGTGCCATGAGATCGACGCCTATCTGCGCAGCCATACGTTCAAGCTTATCGAGGCGGCGGCGGAGCATCTTGCGGACGAGCTGTTGCATAAGTATCCGGATCTTCTTGCAGTGCGACTTACCATCGAGAAGCCGTGGGCGCCCATTGGTCTGCCGTTGAAGAGCGTCGGTGTCGAAATCGAGCGCACGCGCTAAGCGCATCACAGCCCGCGTGCCCTTGGCGCTTTGGCGGTGCTGTTGCCCCGCTCGCGCACTCTGAGGGCGGCTACGGCGTTGGGATTGATGACGAGAAGGCTCCATTCGATACAGGATGGGGTCATTTTTATGCATGGAATATCATGCAAATCCGGCCCTACTCGGATCGTTCAGAAAACCTTCCGACTCGAGCCTCGAACACTGCAACACATCTAGCTGGGGATACTCAATGTTCTCGCAGGTAGATGCGTTGCATTGATAATGAAATTCGCGCCTCGAGTCGGTAGGTTTTTGGAGATGCGGCGAGTAGCCAGAAATCCCTATGCAAAAGCCACGGCGCGCCAGGTTTCAACTGCTGGGAACGACCGCCCCTTTGCCGCGCGGTCGCCTCGTTGCGGGGCAGGCGTCTCGCCGCAGGTGCGTGCTTCCTCGCAGCCTATGCCTGCGGACGCGCTGCGGCTCGCGCGGGCTTTTTGAGCAGGGAGGCGATTGCGCGATTCTCGGGGCAGTAGATGTCGAGCAGCGTATGAAAGCGCTGGTTGTGGCTCGGTTCCATGAGATGGCAGAGCTCGTGGGCAACAACGAATTCCAAGCATGAGGGCGGATACGCCGCAAGGCGCGCGTTGATGCGGATGGCCCTGGTGCGCGGTGTGCAGGAGCCCCAGCGCGTCTTCATGGCGCGCACCTGCCATCGGCTGGCATGAACACCCATCTGGTGCTCCAGATGCTCTGCGACGGCGGGTAGCGCCCGTTTCACCTCCTGTCGGTAGAGCTCTGCAACGAGGTCCTCTGCTTCGGCGGCGGTGCTTTCCGGTAACAGGGCGGATCCGAACGCCTTCTCGGACGAGACGAGCTCTCCCCACAAGGGGATGGTGCTCGGTGCATGCGCGGCGTCGTGCTCCAATTCTGCTTGTTCGCGACGGCACAGCACATGCTGGGCGATCCACGAGGCGCGCCGGTCGAGGAACGCCTGCGCCCGCGCCGCGCTCGTGTGGAGTGGAATGCTTGCGACAACGCTTCCATCACCTCGGACGCGTAGGTTGAGATTTCTCACGCGCTTCCGAGTCACCGTGACCGCGATGGCGCCGGCGGGCGTGTCAACGTCCAGGATGAAGCTTGCGGCTCCAGCCGTCTTCGGGCTTGCAACGTTGCTGCCGGGTGTCCTGCGTGCGTGCGCGGTCAAGGTGCCTCCTTCGCGGATGGGTCTTCAGTATGGTAGTGCATGGGCACCGAAAATGAGTTGCGGATACTCCGAACGCACTTGCCGCTTTCGGGCGGGATTCCCCATGCGGGACTTTGCCGGGCGATATTCGGACACATTCGCCGTTCTTGGGCAATAGTTCGCCATCTGAGGTACGGAATATGGCGGATTATCGCCCGAGAGCGTCCCACATGGCGGATTATCGCCCGGCAAAGTCCCGTAAGGAGAATTGCTGCCCGAGAGCGCCCCTCATGGCGAAATCCCGCCCGAGAACTCCCCTCGGCTAGCGCCTGCATGCATGCTCGCCCAGTGCGCGTGTGCGAACGGCATCGCCCATATTCCCGCGGCAGCGCGGCGTTGTCCGTACGCCCTTGAGAGCGTAGCATTGCCCGCGCGCTCGCGGGGACGGCGTGGAGTCGCTTCCGCCACGGCGGAACGGTGTCTTGCCTCGCCTATACTGGTGCCTGCTCATTCGGTACGACGCCGCGCCGCGTGCGCGGAGGAGGGAGCCTCATGGTCGACGTTGCGATCATCTTCGGCGGCATTTCCACCGAACACGATATATCGCTCAAATCTGCAGACAACGTCATCGCGCAGCTTCCGCGCGACCGATTTCGCCCGGTTCTCATCGGCATCACGCGGGATGGCATGTGGTTGCACTACACGGGCGATGTCGAGGATATCGTCTCCGGTACCTGGGAGGGCCACGATGTGGCGCCGGTGGCGCTTCTGCCGGGTCGCGGTGAGAGTGCGCGGGGCGGTTTTATCGAGCTCGCCGAGGAGGGCGCACGCCAGCTCAAGGTCGATGTAGCGCTCCCCGTGCTCCACGGCCAGGGCGGCGAGGACGGCACCGTTCAGGGTGCGCTCGAGGCGTGCGGCGTTCCGTACGTGGGCTGCGGCGTGCTCGCCTCGGCGGTGTGCATGGATAAAGACGCCGCCCATCGGCTCGCTGCGGCGGCGGGCGTGCGCTCTCCGTTGTGCGAGGTGCTGTATCGTGGCGCTTCCGATGAGGAATGCCAGGCGGCGGTGGAGCGCTGCGGCGGGTTCCCCGTCTTCGTGAAGCCCGCTCGCGGCGGTTCGTCCATCGGCGTTTCCAAGGCATCGGACGAGGCGTCGTACTGCACGGCGCTGGAGGCCGCTTTCGCGCTCGATGAGAAGGTTGCCATCGAGGAGGCCATCCAGGGTATCGAGGTGGGTTGCGCGGTCGTGGGCGACGCGGTGCGCGGAACGAAGATGGGCGCCGTCGACGAAATCGTCATCCAGGGCGATGGCTTCTTCCGCATCCATCTCGAGAAGGATCCCGGTGCGAATACCGAGTTGCGCTGCCCTGCGGATCTTCCCGACGACGTGCTGGCGCGCGTGCGCGCCGCAGGCCGCACGGTGTATGAGGCGCTCGGCTGCTCCGGTTTCGCGCGCGTCGACCTTTTCGTGACGCCCGAGGGCGAAGTGGTGTTCAACGAGGTCAACTCGACGCCCGGCATGACGTACTACTCGCGTTTCCCACAGATGATGCGCGTGGCGGGCCACGAGCTTGACGAGGTGCTCGCTGAGCTCATCGACGCGGAGCTTGAGGGAGCCGCATAAGGTACGGCTGCGGCGTCTGCCTTGCGGCGCATCAGCGGCTGCGACGTATCGGCCGCTTGCTCGTCTGCGCGATGATGGCGCCGCGGTTCGCCTCGGCCATCCCGCGCCAGTTTAGTGTCAACGCGCCATGCGGCACGATTGCCGGGCGCACGAAAGAAATGAGGAACGATGTCCAATACCGGTAAGAAGCTTCGCGTTCATTATCGCGGTACGCTCGATGACGGCACGCAGTTCGACAGCTCCTACGACCGCGGGGAAACCCTTGAGTTCGTCTGCGGCGCCGGCCAGATGATCGCTGGCTTCGATGCAGCTGTGGTCGATATGCAGGAAGGGGAGAAGAGGACCGTGCGCATCCCCGCCGCCGAGGCATACGGCGAGCGCCGCGACGACCTCATTCTTACGTTCCCTGCTAACCAGGTGCCCAATATCGAGCAGATCAATGCGGGGGACAAGCTCTTCCTGCAGACACCCTCGGGCCAGCCCGTGCCCGCGACAGTGATCAAGGTAGACGAGACGGGCGTGGTGCTCGATGCGAATCACGAGCTCGCAGGCAAGGACCTCACCTTCGACATCGAGCTCGTCGAGGTTGCCGAGGCGTAGACTCCGCCTTGCATCAGGCATGGGTAAGGCAAGCCGGCCGGGCCGGGTTCCGTTTCGTGAAATGGGACCCGGCCCGGCCGGATGAGATTGGGGGCGTCGAGGCGGGCATCGAACTGGGTGACGAGGCTGGGGGCGTTCAGCCGTCTACTCCTGCCGAGGCTAGAGGCGCCCAGCCGGGTTGGAATTACGCTTCCCGGGTTTGACAGGCGGGGCAGAGCCCCTCGAAAAACGTATAGTGCGAGACGTCTGCATAGCCTGTCGAACGGGCGCAGCCGGCGTCTGCACCGGCATCGTAGGGGAGGTCGAGGTCGCTCACGGCACCACACGACGTGCAGATAAGATGCGCATGGTGGTCGCAGCGGTCGTCAAAGCGGCTTCCACCCGGTGTTTTAAGCTGCTGGATCATGCCCTCATCGGAGAGCAGCGAGAGGTTGCGATATACCGTTCCCCGGCTGATGCGGCCGTCGTGGCGCCGGACCTCGACGAACACATCGTCGGCGGTGGGGTGGCCGTTGTGCAGGGCTCGAACGGCATCGAGGACGAGCCGGCGCTGCCGGGTATTGCGTCGCTGTACGGCCATCGGAGCCTCCTTGCCGTCGTGGTTGCTCGCGCTTCTGCGCGACCTGCGCTGCGTGGGTTTGCCCTGTTGCGCGCACGGCGGCGCGAAACGCAGCTCGGCGGGTGCGCGCGGCCGCGGCTACCAGGCTGGCGTGCGGTCGCGGCTCGGCGGGTGCGCGCGGCCGCAACTGCAAGGCTGACGTGCCGGCGCAGCATCCGCGCACGTCATTGTATATGAGTATATTACTAACATTTACGCGTGCACCGCAAGGTGCCCACTAATAACGCACGGAGAAGCCGGTTTCGTTGCTTTGGACGTCAAGCGCCTGCGCCTCGGTGAGCCAGACGCGGCAGCGCATGCGGGAGTAATAGGCGTGGACGGTGTCGAGGTGCTTGATGATGGCGCCGCTTGGGCCCTGGATCTCCATTTCGACCGATCCGTCGTCCAGATTGAGGACCCAGCCCGTCAGTCCGAGCTCCCTGGCCGTTCCCTGGTTAGTCCAGCGGAACCCCACGCCCTGCACGTTGCCCGTGAAGAGGAAGCGATAGCGGACCAGCGCGCCGCCGTCTTGAGCAAGCGCCCTCTGAAGCTCCTTGATGGTGCAGAGCTCTAGAGGGCTGCGCTGGCTGCTTGGGGTGGCGCTGCCTGAAGGACCGCCTGCGCGCTCCGCGTCGCTCCCACCTTGCCCTGCATAGGCGCGGATACGGTCGATGATACCCATCGTGCGCTCCCTTCGCCCGCTATCGTTCGCCTGCTTCGGGCGCATCGCTTGCCAGCGCGTCGGCGGGGAAGGACACGCCCATTTGACGGCGCGCCTCGTCCATGAGGGCGAGAGACGCCAGCGTGACGTCGCGATAGTGCCGGACGTTCCCGAAGGGGCCTGCGGGCGCGTCGAGCGGGTCGGAGCCTGCTTGAACCGCGTCGACCGCATCGCAAAAATCACTGAGCTCGTAAACCATGGTGTTAGGCACCTGCGGAAGCTCGAGCTCCTCCGTGCGGGCGCCCTCTTCGACATGCACCTGCTTCGCCGCCGCGCGCACCGCGGTACCCCGATGCTCGACGCGGGCCCATGTGGGTACCGAGATGCCGTCGAAGGTGAGTGTTGCGGTCTCGCTCTCGATTTGCGACGGCAGGCGGTCGTTGGTGATCTTGGAGAAGTGGAGCGTTGCTACGAAGTCGGCATAGCGGGCGATGATGACTCCCGATCCATCGAGGGGGCCATGGGTGAGGCCGCGAGTTTCCTCATCGAGGAGAACGGGAGCCGCGAGAACGGATTCGGGCGCGCCGAAGAGCTCGATAAGCGGCTCGACGGTGTAGACACCGATATCCATGAGGGAGCCGGTGGCCATCGCGCAATCGAAGATGTTGGTGCGCTTCCCGGCGAGAATTTCGTCGTAGCGAGATGAATACTTGCCAAAATGAAGATCGGCGCGGCGAATGCGGCCCAGGTTGCGCATAAGGTCGCGCACGGCAACGAAAGCGGGGTCGTGCAGGGGGCGCATGGCTTCGAGCACCACGACGCCGGCCTTCTCGGCGGCATCGAACACAGCGCGTGCCTCGCGCTCGTTCGCGCCCAGCGGCTTCTCGACGATCACGTGCTTGCCGCCCGCGATGCAGGCGAGGGCCTGCGACGCGTGGAGTGCGTTGGGGCTTCCGAGATACACGGCGTCTACCTCGTTGCTGGCGGCGAGATCCTCGAGCTCGGTGAAGGGGCATGAGCCGCCGCGCGCCTCGGTGAATGCCTTTGCTCGCTCGAGGTCGCGCGAAAGCGTGCCGACGAACACGGCGCGGCCGCTCGCGTTGATCTCTTCGATGAAATCGCTGGTGATGGCGCTGGTGCCGATAGTTGCGATGCGCATGGGGCTCCTATCTGTCGTGGCTTCGCGGACGGGCGGTCGGGATGTTCGGACCCGGCTCGGGCGGTCCTCGCGTCGGGCAACCAAGCTGTCCCACGCTGCGGAGCTCGTCGGGGCGGTGCATCCGGCGACCCTTACCGCAACCGTACTCGCTTGAGGGTATTGTACTCGCGAATCAGCGGGTGGGGCACATGTACTCGCGAATCAGCGGGTGGGGCACATCGCTTCGCGCGCACCTAGGGAAGCGCTGATATTCCCTCCGGGGCGATCGCGATTTCAGCTATTGGGCACTTCGGAGCGGAGGGCCCGGGTAGCCGTGCCGCATCCGGGAGGGTGCCAGCCGCCTGAGCTGCGCCTTTTCCCACCCCTCGCCCGCCCGTGCCCGTCCGCCGCGCGGGGAAGTGCCCAAAAGTTGAAACCTCGACGGGGCGGATGCCTCCGGCGCCCCATAATCAGCATTTCCCTAAGAGCAAAGGGGGACTGTCCCCATTCGGTATGGTCTCGAAGAGCTAGTCGGCGTCGGTGAAGCCGGTGTCGACGAGGAGGTTGCCGGAATCGGCAGCCGTCGTGGCGAGCTCATCACAGCGTTCGTTGAGTTCATGTCCTGCATGGCCCTTGACCCAGACGAATGAGACCCGATGGGGTTCCATGGCGGCAAGGAGGCGCTGCCAAAGATCGATGTTCTTAACGGGTTTCTTGGCTGCCGTCTTCCAGCCACGGCGCTGCCAGCCTTCAATCCAGTGCTTGTTGAAGGCGTTGACGAGGTATTGGGAATCCGAGTGCAGCTCGACCTCGCAGGGGCGGTTCAACGTCTCGAGCGCCACGATTGCGGCGAGAAGCTCCATGCGGTTGTTGGTGGTGCGCTCGAAGCCCTCGGACAGCTCGCGCGTGAAGGTTTGCCCCTGGCTGTTGGTAAACGAGAGCACGGCGCCGTAGCCACCGTTGCCGGGATTTCCGCGGGCGGATCCGTCGGTATAAATGGTCACCTTCACGCCGTCCTCTTTTCTGCCTCTATTCGGATCGATGCGTGTATCGGGCGGCTGCGCGCTTTTCCGCGAGTTGCCCGCTTTCATTCGAGCCGATATCTCTTCTTTTCCGTTCGCTTACACGCGCTTTGCGCGCCATTGCCCCATCGATTCTATGGTTGTTGACGAGGTTTTCAAAGCGCGTAACGCATTTTCCGCATGGGGCTCCAGGGTCTGGGTGCCCTGCGGTGGCGGGGAGGTTGGAATGGGCGAGATGGCGGCGGTGCTTCTCATGGTACTGGGTGCAGTGGCGGCCTTTGCCGCATCCGAGGTCGTTCGCGAGCTCGAGCGAAAGAGCGAGTGCCTCGTGGACGAGGCACGCGAGGCATGATTCCGCTGGCCGCCATCACCGGGCGTTTGATGGGCGGTTGTGTTGCTATACTGGCTGCGACAGATTCGTAGCCAGGAGGAGCGCCATGCAGTATCGAGTTGACCCCAGGACCGGACGCAGGCTCTCGGTTTTAGGGCTCGGCTGCATGCGGTTTCCAGGCAGCGTGCCCGGCAGGCCCGACCAGCGCCGGGCGGAGGCCATCATCGCGCGCGCCGTCGAGCGCGGCGTCAACTATCTCGACACGGCATATCTGTATCCGGGAAACGAGGCCGTGGTGGGCGCGGCGCTCGAGCACCTGGGCCTGCGCGACCAGGTGTTTCTCGCGACCAAGCTCCCCCATGCGTCGTGCAAGGACGAGGCGGACCTCGATCGCATCTTCAACGAGCAGCTGCGCCGCCTGCGAACGGACCGCATCGATTATTACCTCATCCACAACATCACGAGCCCGGCTCAGTGGACGCGGCTTGTCGGCCTCGGCATCGAGGCATGGATTGCTCGCCAGAAGGCGGCGGGGCGGATCGGGGCCATCGGGTTCTCCTATCACGGTAGCGCGGGCGATTTTTCCCTCGTGCTCGACGCTTACGACTGGGATTTTTGCCAGATCCAGTACAACTATGCGAACGAGCGCTATCAAGCGGGGACGGCGGGGCTCGTCGCTGCTGCCGGACGCGGGCTCGCGGTCTTCGTGATGGAGCCGCTTCTCGGTGGGCGGCTTGCCGGGAAGCTCCCCGCTTCCGCGCGCCGCATCTTTGATCAGGCTGTCGACCGCATGGTGGGCGAGGGGCCGAGTGCGGTCGAGCTCACGACGCCTGCCGCCTGGGGCCTCTCGTGGGTGTGGGACCATCCCGAGGTCACGATGGTGCTCTCGGGAATGACTTCCCCCGAGATGGTGGACGAGAACGCGCGCATCGCGACCGTCGCGCTTCCGGGTGCGCTTTCAGCGGCGCAGCACGAGGCCGTGGCGCGCGTTCTGCAGGTGTTTGAGCGCTCGAACCGTGTGCCCTGCACCGGCTGTAACTACTGTATGCCCTGCCCCCGGGGCATCAACATTCCCGGGTGCTTCGCCGCGTACAACGCGTCGTTCGCCCATAGCTGGTTCACCGGCGTTTCCCAATACTTCACGGCATCGGCGGTGCGCACGGGTTCCCCAAAGCTCGCGAGCAATTGCGTGCGCTGCGGGGCGTGTCTTTCGAATTGCCCGCAGCATATCGAGATTCCCGATCGCCTACTCGATGTGCAGCGCCGGCTCACTCCGGGCCCGATCGGCACCGCGCTCAAGCTCATCGCCCGCCGGAAGGGGTGAGCGCGCTCGGAGAGGGTTGCGACGAGCGTCTTGAGGCTACGTGCCCGGCACGGCGACGCGCTCGAATGCCCTCCCATTCGGGTATCATGCCCCATCATGAGAGGCGATGAGGAGGAATTCCATGCTCACGATCGGATGCCATCTGTCGATTTCGCGGGGGTACGCGGCCATGGGAAGGACGGCGCTCCAGATCGGGGCAAATACCTTCGCGTTCTTCACGCGCAACCCGCGCGGCGGCATGGCAAAGGCGCCGGATCCCGATGATGTCGCGGAGCTTCGGCGCATCGCGCGCGAGCATGCGTTCGGCCCGCTCGTGGCGCACGCTCCCTATACCTACAACCTATGCTCGGCGAAGGAGCGCGCACGGGAGTTCGCGCTCGAGGGCATGCGCGAGGACCTCGAGCGGCTCGAGCTTCTTCCGGGCACGTTCTACAACTTTCACCCCGGCGCGCATGTGGGGCAGGGGATGGAGCGGGGCATCGAGCGCATAGCCGAGGCACTCGGCCACATCATGTTCGAGGGGCAGAGCACGCGCGTGCTGCTCGAGACCATGGCGGGCAAGGGAACCGAGGTGGGCGGGCGCTTCGAGGACCTCGCCCGCATTATCGAGCTCGTTGAGGAGCGCCGTCCGGAGCTTGCCGGGAACCTAGGTGTTTGCCTCGATACGTGCCACGTGAGCGATGCGGGCTACGATATCATCCATGACCTCGATGGAGTGCTGAGGGAATTCGACCAGGTCGTTGGGCTCGAGCGATTATGCGCTGTGCACGTGAATGATTCCAAAAACCCTTGCGGCGCGCACAAGGACCGTCATGAGCGCATCGGGGATGGGTACCTCGGGTGCGAGGAGTTTGGTGGGGGCTTTGGTGTTTTCGCCGCCGTGACGCGCCATCCGGCTCTTCGTGATTTGCCGTTCATTCTCGAGACGCCGAACGAACTTGCCGGCTACGCAGCGGAGATCAGGCTTCTGCGCGAGCTTGCGGCGTGAGGTGCGAGCCCGCCGTCTCGGCTCTCATGCGAACTCTGCACAGAGTCGGGCCGAGCTCGCACTTCTGGTCGCAGGGGCAGCGAGGCGCTCGGCTCAGCTCCGGGTCGCCCAGATCAGTTCTTATCTAGGCGATGATTCCCGCCTGCTGCTTCACCGTGAGCACGCGCCGGACGCTATCGTCGATGCGCTCCTCTGTGAGCGAGCCTGTGGCGATGGCGTCGAGCACGCCTTGATGGGCGGCATGAAGGTCGGGGGTCATGAGCAGGACATCGCCGCCTGCAGCGAAGAAGCGGACTGCGGCATCGGCTGGTTCGTAGTTCTCGGTGATGGCTCCCATGGCGAATGAATCCGAGATGATGACGCCGTCGAAGCCGAGCTCTTCGCGGAGGACGTCGTGCATCATGACGCGCGAAAGCGATGCGGGCAGGCCGTCTGCCGCGAAGTTGGGCGTCTCGATATGTCCAACCATGACCATGGGGCAGTCGGCATCGATAGCCGCACGGAACGGCTCGAACTCACATGATTCAATCTCGTCGCGCGTGCGCTCGGCATAAACGGCACCGGTATGCGAGTCGCCCGCCGTATCGCCATGTCCGGGAAAGTGCTTAACGCAGGGCAGCGTGCCCGTTTCGAGCATCGCGGCAACCTCTGCCCCAACCATCTGGGCCACCAAGTCCGGGTCGGATCCGAACGACCGCTTGCCGATGACGGTGTTCTCCGGGTTGGTGAGCACGTCCGCTACCGGGGCAAAATCGAGGTTGAAGCCGATCTCGTGCAGGTAGGACCCAATCGATGTTCCTACGCGCGCGGCGTGTACCGGATTGCCGCTGGCTCCCACGTCGGCCATGTTGGGGAAGTGCTCAACATCGAAGGCGCCGGAGTTGGCGACGCGCGCGACAAGCGGCCCGCCTTCCTCGTCGACGCCGAGGAACGGGGCGATTCCGGCGCCCGCAGCACGGCAAAGCTCGCGCGTGCCGGAGATGAGGTCGAGCGTCTGGGTCGTCTCGACGATGTTTTGCTTGAAGTACACGAGGCCGCCTACAGGAATCTCTTGCAGGGCGCGCTCGGTCTTGCTGCCTGCGACGGTGGCTTTGGATACGCCGGTGAGCTGCTCGGGCGTAACGAGGAAGAGTTGGGCCACCTTTTGCTCGAGCGTCATGGTGGCGAGCAGGCGCTCGACCGTGTCCTGGGGCTCCGAAGACGATGCGCCTTCCGGCTCCTCGACGGGCTCATCTGCCGCGTGGTCCGTTCCAGCGGAATCGCTGATTGTCGGTGCGTCGCCCGCTGGCTCGTTTTGGTTGGCGGTGTTCTGGCAGCCTGCCAGGCTGAGCGCGCCAAGGCTGAGCGCGGCGCAGACGCCTCGTCTCGAGATGTTCCTCATAAGGCCCCCTATCGTGATGCAGGAGCACAAGCGTGACAGAGCGCCCATGCGCCGGCAACACTTCAACGCGTGGTTGTACCCCGCTTCGCGTCCCGACGCAGGGCGTCCCAGGTCGTATCCCGAAACGGGGACCCGGATCTTGTCGTTTTGGTCCGCGAAAACGGCAAGATCCGGGACCCCGTTTGCACGCTTCGCGTATCGCGTGTCGGGTGCGGCGTGTAGAGCGGGGCGGGCCGGGCATGGGTG
Organism: Enorma shizhengliae; assembly: GCF_009676995.1. Taxonomy (NCBI): domain Bacteria; kingdom Bacillati; phylum Actinomycetota; class Coriobacteriia; order Coriobacteriales; family Coriobacteriaceae; genus Enorma; species Enorma shizhengliae. The sequence goes on along the minus strand of NZ_VTFZ01000004.1, from coordinate 42,150 downwards.
CGGCGCATGGGCTGGTATGCGCTACCGCGCGGCTGCGATGGATGGCGCGGCTAGTGCGCTACAGCGCGCTGCGATAGATGGCGCGCGCGTCGTCGAGCGTGAGCTGCTTGAAGCTTCCGAAGACTTCGCCGCGGTTCAGCGTAAGGCCGGGAATCATGCGCTCGATATCGTCTTCATGTACGTCGAACGCGCCCAGGGTGCGAGGCATGCCAAGCGAGACGAAGAACTCCTGGAGCTCATCGATCGTTGCGGTGACGGCGTCTTCGATCGCCTCGTCGGAGCCGTCCACGGCCTTGATATCGAAGACCTCGCGCGCGAAGGTGAGGAAGCGTTCGGGATGCTCGCGCCACACGTAGCGCATCCATGCCGGGAAGATCACCGCAAGGCCCGCGCCGTGCGTGATGCTCGTGTCGAGGGCCGAGAGCTCGTGCTCGAGCCCATGGCAGGTCCAGTCTCCGTCACGGCTGCTGGGAACGTTGACGCCGCATCCGGCAAGGCCGTTGTGGGCGAGGGTGCCCGCCCACATGAGATTCGCGCGGGCATCGTAGTCGTCCGGCTGCGCCAGGGCGCGCGGGGCGCATTCGATGACGGAGCGAATGATGCCGCAGGCGATGTGGTCGGTCACGGGCACGGCGGGCTCGCCCGAGAAGAAGCGCTCCATGACATGCGAGATGATGTCGACTGCGCCGGCGGCCGTCTGGTAGGGCGGCAGCGTATAGGTGAGCTCAGGGTCCATGAAAGCGGCGACGGGACGGTTGAGGTCGGTGTTGATGCCGCATTTGAGGTGCTCGGCGTCGTTGCTGATCACCGAGGAATTCGAGGCCTCGGAGCCCGAGGCGGGGAGGGTGGGAACGGCTGCCACGGGAATGCGCTCGGTGGGCGCCGCGCGATGCACGAAGAAGTCCCACACGTCGCCGTCGTAGACCGCTCCGAGCGCGATGGCTTTGGCGGTGTCCATGACCGAGCCGCCTCCCACGGGCACGACCACGTCGACCTTCTCGGAGCGCGCGAGCTCAATGCCCTCGCGAACGAGCGTGATTTCGGGGTTGGGCCGCACGCCACCAAGCTCGACGTGGGCGATGCCGGCTGCATCGAGCGATGCCTCTACGCGGTCGAGCGTGCCGGCAGCGCGGGCGGAGCCTCCGCCGTAAACGATGAGCGCCTTGGTGCAGCCGATACGGCCGAGCTCGGAGCCTATGGATTCGAGTGCGTTCTTGCCGAAGACGATGCGCGTGGGGGAGAAAAAGGAGAAGTCGTTCATGGGGGCTCCCATCTCGTGGTATTCGTACTTGGCGCCGGCCGAGGCGTGCTTGCCCCACCGACCTCCTTGAGGGTAGCACGACGGCCGGCCCTGCCGCACCCAGAAGAACGGGGCAGTTTGCGAAAGCCCGTCCCTTCCGCACCCAGAAGAACGGGGCAGCTTGCGAAAGCCGTCCCCGTCGTTCATTCTTGGGCACGAATGTACCGTTGTCGGCCCATATTCATCGCGTTAACGACACATTCTTGCCCCAAGTTGAAAGCGCGAGAGACGGGTGTGCCAAGGTGCTACCCTTCGCATCTGAGACGCCACAGACTGCGTCATAATGGAAGCAGATATCATGGCGCGGCGCGCAGACGGAGGGAACCTATGGAGCGCATTCGGCTCATCATGAGTGACATCGACGGAACGATTATGCCCCCGGGAAGCAAGAGCGTCTCGGCGCGGACCGTTGCGGCCTTCCATGCGGCGCGGGAGGCGGGGATCGTCATTGGCCCTGCAAGCGGACGCGGGCTCCGTCAAATTCCCGCATTTTTTGCGGGCGACGATTCGTGCTGCCTCACCTGCGTTGCGACGAACGGCCTTGAGGTCTATCACGAGGGCGAGAAGATCTGCGAGCGGCGCCCGCCACGCGCCGCGTTGGAGCAGCTCATGGACGTTCTTGCCGAAGAGCCCGGAGCGGGGATCGTCGCTTTCGATGGCACGCTCCCATACCTTTGCTGCGGCGATGTTGGCGACCTTGCCGCCGTTATGCCGGGCTACGCAAAGGCCTGCCGCCCGCTTGGGTGCCTTCCGGATTTCGATGCACTGAAGGTCAACGTGTTCGCTCCTCGTGACATGCCCGCTACCGTTGAGCTCTGCGAGCGTCTGAACCGCTCGATTGAGGGCATCGATTTCGACGTCCCGATGGCGGGGTATCTAAATATCATGCCTGCGGGATGGAATAAGGGTACGGCCCTGCAGTTCCTTTGTGATCATGTGGGCATCTCTGTTGAGGAGGCGGTCGTGTTCGGCGATGCGGGCAACGATCTGACCATGTTCCGCGTCGCGGGGCATCCCGTTGCCGTGGGAAACGCGACGCCCGAGGCAAGCACGGCTGCTCGCTGGCATATCGGGCGCTGTGAGGACGATGCCGTGGCGGCTGCGATCGAGGCGCTCGCAGCAGGGGAGTGGCCCTTCATCGCGTAGGCCCGTGTCCCGCGCGTGCCTACACTTCGTCGAGTATTTCGAGACGGACGATGTCGTCGAGCGGAATGCGCGTTTTTACCACCCAGAGCTCGCGGGCGGCGAGGTCGATATGGGACACGCAGCCGGTGAGTTCCGTATAGGCATCGCGGTCGTAGTAGCGCACGCGCACCACCTGCCGCTTGCGCACACGCTGGACGATGGCCGAGAGCTCGAGCGACTCTTCTTCGGTGAGCTCGTGCCGGGGCTCGGGCACCCGAGCGGCCTCGTGCAGGAGCTCATAGTAGCCGCGGAGCGCGGCAAACGGCATGAACTGCGCTGCGCGGTCAGCCCGTGCGCGTCCGCTTGCGGTCGTGCGCGGCGGTTGCCCATCATGCATGGTGCCCTCCCACCTGTTCGTTGCGTTCGCGCGCCGTGGCCTTCTCGGTGAGGCTCATGCCGCGCAGGAGCGCGTTCTTGCCGAACTTGCCCTTCACCGCGAGCACGGCTCGCTGCAGGTCGTGCTCCCGCTCATCGGCCGCCACGTCGGTGAAGAGGTCTATCGTTGCGAACTCCTCGGGAACGAGGTTGCCGAGCCCCACGCTCATGCGCCTGATGGGAACGTCTCTGCTCACGCGCTCACTCCACAGCTCATCGAAGGCGGCCATGAGCTTGCGGTATGAATTCGTGAAGCCCGCGAGCTTGCGCGATCCGCCGGCGCGTCCGTAGCCCTTCGGCCCCAGCCGGCGCTTGCCGTGCTCGCCGACGAACACGTCGCCCGGGTTGGCGCGCGAGGGGCTTGCCGGTCCGTCGCCCGTGGTCGTGCCGCCCGCACCTGCGGCATAGCCCACCGAAAGCGAGATATGGTTCGTGACCTGCCCGCGTTCCACGAGCTCGAGCACCGAGGCATCGATCATCTCCTTGAGCACGGTGTGGGCCTCTTCGAACGTATAGTTGCAGGGCAGCACCTGCCCGTTCACGTACGACGAGGCTGCCGGGCGGTAGGCTTGAATCTCTGCGATGGTGGTGGGCTCGCGGCCGAAGGCATGGTCGATGAGGTACTCCGCATTGACGCCGAACTCGCGGTAGAGTATCTGCTCGTCGAGCGCGGCGACCCCCATAAGGTCGTAGACGTGGTACTTGGCGAGCCGCGCTGCGATGCCGGGGCCGATGCCCCAGATGTCGGTGATGGGCCGATGCGGCCAGATCTGCGCTCGGAACGACTCTTCGTCGAGCACGCCTATGTTGTCGGCCACGTGCTTGGCGGTGATGTCGAGCGCCACCTTGGCGAGGAAGAGGTTCGGCCCGATGCCCGCTGTAGCGCAGACGCCCGTGTCGCGCCGTACTTCGGACATGAGCTTCTCGGCAAAGCTGCGCGCGTCGATGTCGTAGAGCTTGAGGTAGGGCGTCGCATCGATGAAGCATTCGTCGATGGAGTAGGGGTGGATGTCGTCGGGGCTTACGTAACGCAGGTAGACGCCATAGATGCGCGCCGACACCTCCATGTAGCGCCGCATGCGCGGCATGGCCTTGATGTATTCGATCCCACGTGGGATCTCGAAGATGCGGCAGCGGTTGCGCACGCCGAGCGCTTTCATGGCAGGTGATATGGCCAGGCAGATGGTCGTATCGCCGCGCGTGGGGTCGGCTACCACGAGCTTGGTGAGGAACGGGTCGAGCCCTCGGTCGATGCATTCGACCGAGGCGTAGAACGTCTTGAGGTCGATGCACAGGTAGGTGCGCTCACCATCGCGCTCCCTTGCTTCGTCCATGGCGCCTCCCTCGCATCCCCGTTCGACTCATAGCAAACATACGTTCTATTTCTTGATGTCATGACTATAGCAAATCGAGCGGACAGCTGTTTCGCAGATGGGAAAACTCCTTCTGGTTGAGAGCACGGTTCGCTGCCCCTGCGCGCTGCGCTAGAATAGGGAATGTCCGCGCATGCGGGCGCTACGGCCACAAACAAGGAGGAAGCTATGGCATCTGTCCCCTCGCCGATCGACGCAGTCCAGACACCGGAATGGAAGGCGCTCAAGGAGCATCACGACCGCTTGGAAGAGGAGGGGATCAGCCTTAAGGATTGGTTCGCCGCGGACCCCGACCGCGTGAACAAGCTCTCCTTCGAGGCGGGCGACCTCCACTTCGACCTCTCGAAGAACCTCATCACCGACGAGACCGTGAAGCTTCTCGCCGACCTTGGCCGCGCCGTGCGCGTCGAGGAGCGCCGTGACGAGATGTTCTCGGGCGTCCACATCAACACAACCGAGGACCGCGCCGTGCTGCACACCGCGCTTCGCCGTCCCGCGAGCGAGAAGGGCGCGCTCATCGTCGACGGCCAGGATGTCGTGGCCGACGTGCACGAGGTGCTCGACCGCATGTACGCCTTTGCCGAGAAGGTTCGTTCCGGCGCATGGAAGGGCGTCTCGGGTAAGCGCATCGAGCACGTCGTGTCCGTGGGCATCGGCGGTTCCGACCTCGGTCCCGTCATGGTCTACGAGGCGCTCAAGCCCTATGCCGACGCCGGCATCGATTGCCGCTACATCTCGAACATCGATCCCAACGACGCGGCGGAGAAGCTCAGCGGTCTCGACCCCGAGACCACGCTCGTGATCATCGTCTCCAAGACCTTCACGACGCTCGAGACGCTTACCAACGCGCGCGAGATCAAGGCATGGATGCTCGCCGCGCTCAAGCACGCCGGCGCCATCGACGGCTCCGCCGAGCAGGATGCAGAGGCCATCGAGAAGCACTTCGTGGCCGTGTCCACCGCACTCGACCTCGTGGCCGAGTTCGGCATCGACCCTGAGAACGCCTTCGGCTTCTGGAGCTGGGTGGGCGGCCGTTATTCGGTCGACTCCGCCGTGGGCCTTTCGCTCATCATCGCGTTCGGTCCCGAGCGCTTCCAGCAGTTCCTCGAGGGCTTCCATGCCATCGATGAGTACTTCTGCTCCACGCCGCTCGAGGAGAACGTCGTCGCGCTCATGGGCCTCATGAACGTGTGGTACGTCAACTTCTTTGGCGCGGCGAGCCACGCCGTGCTGCCCTACACGCAGTACCTGCACCGCTTCCCGGCGTATCTGCAGCAGCTCACCATGGAGTCCAACGGCAAGGGCGTTCGCTGGGACGGCACCGCGGTGACCTCCACGACGGGCGAGATCTTCTGGGGCGAGCCGGGCACGAATGGCCAGCATGCGTTCTACCAGCTCATCCATCAGGGCACGCAGATGATCCCCGCCGATTTCATCGCCTTCGCCAACACGGCGCACCCCGCCAAGGACGGCGACCAGGACGTGCACGAGCTCTTCTTGGGCAACTTCCTCGCGCAGACCAAGGCCCTCGCTTTCGGCAAGACGGCCGACGAGGTGCGCGCCGAGGGCACGCCGGAAGAGATCGTGCCGGCGCGGTGCTTCACGGGCAACCGTCCCACGACCTCGATCTTCGGAGACGAGCTCTCCCCGTTCGCGCTCGGCGAGCTCATCGCGCTCTATGAGCACATCACGTTCGTTGAGGGCACGGTCTGGGGCATTGACTCCTACGATCAGTGGGGCGTCGAGCTTGGCAAGCAGCTCGCCAAGCAGATCACGCCTGCATTCCATGACGACGAGGCACTGGCTGCCCAGGACGCCTCCACGCAGGCGCTCATCCAGTTCTATCGCGCACATCGCAAGTAGCGCTGCTCGCAAGGTCAGGCGCGGGGCGGTCGCTTGCGGCCGCCCCGTCGCGTTTGGGGCAGTTGCTGAATCGCAGGCACCGGGTGTCTACGATTCATCGTTCGCATCGGGTCGTTCGGCCGGGTTGGAGACTATCGAACATGATAGAATCCAGCCCGGCTGCTTTTATGACGGTGGCGTTTCGACGCGGAATGACGTTATACGAGGATGGCGTTTTGTAGAGGAGGGGCGGGGGAGATGTCTGATCGGTTGAAGATGCTCGGCGGCGATGCGCCGGTAGCGCCCGAGGATCGTGCGCCCGGCTTCCTGCGCGGCGCTGGCGCCCGTTCGCCGCTGTTCTGGAAGCTCATGCTCGTGGTGATGGCCCTCATGTGGGGGTATTCATTCTTCATCATGAAGGACACCCTCGACAGCATCCCGACGTTTATGTTGCTCGCATGCCGGTTCCTCATCTCGGCCGCGGTTCTCTTCGTGCTCTTCATGAAGCGCATTCGCGTCCACTTCAACCGCCGGAACATCGTCGTGGGCTGCGCCATGGGCGTCTTCTTGGGGCTCGCCTACGCCTTCCAGACGTTCGGCCTGGCCGAGACCACGGCGGGGAAGAACGCCTTTCTCACGGGTACCTACTGCATCCTCGTACCCTTCGTAAGCTATCTTATGGCGCGCGAGCCGCTCACGCGCTTCAACGTGGGCGCGGCGGCGCTCTGCGTGGCGGGCATCGCGCTCGTGGCGCTCGACAGCTTCTCCATGCAGCGAGGCGATGCATTAACGCTTATCGGCGCAGTGTTTTTCGCTCTCCAGATCGCGACGGCGGCGAAGTACGGGCGCGAGCTCGATGTGAACGTCATCACGTTCTGGATGTTTCTCACCGTAGGCGTCATGGATGCTGTCGCGTCGCTCGCCACTGAGCCCCCGGTCACGGCTGTCTCGTGGACGCCTGAGCTCGTGGGCACCATCCTGTTCCTGGCGCTTTGCTGCACGTGCCTCGGCATGCTCATGCAGAATCTGGGCCTTGCGCACGTTCCCTCATCCACGGGGTCGCTGCTGCTTTCGCTCGAATCGCCGTCGGGAGTCCTCTTCTCGGTGCTCTTCGCCGGAGAGCAGCTGACGATGCGCCTCGTGGCCGGTTTCGCGCTCATCTTCACGTCGATCGTGCTTTCCGAGACGCATTTTTCGTTCCTGCTCAAACCCTACGCACACGTGCGGAAGCGGCGGGAGCGATGAAGAGCGCCATAGCGAAGGGGAGAGAAAGAAGGCGAGGGGCAACGTGACCGAGGCATTTCCATTTTCTGCAGTCATTTTCGATATGGATGGCGTGCTGATCGATTCCGAGGCAGCATATGCCGAGGAGCTTATCGAGGTGTTCGGCGCCCGAGGGCTCGATATCACGAAGGCCGAGATTTTCGGCTTGGTGGGCTCGTCGCAAAAGACGTTCACGACGTCGCTCGCGCGATGGTTCGAGCGCAACGGCTTGGGGTCCTTCACGCCCGAAGATGCGGTGGCGCTCTTCAACCGCTGGACGGAGGGGACTGTATACGATTACGCCGGGATGCTGAACCCCGGCGTGGCCGAGACGCTCGGGGCCCTTCGCGACCGCGGGGTGCGACTGGCACTCGCATCTTCATCTCCTATGGATAACATCGTAGACGTGCTCGGCCAATGCGGCATCGCGGACGCATTCGAAGCTATCGTGAGCGGTGAGCAGTTCCACGAGAGCAAGCCTAATCCCGCGATTTACCTGCACACCTTAGATGTGCTCGGCCTGCCCGCCTCGGCGTGCTGCTGCGTTGAGGACTCCCGGTACGGCATCGAGGCGGGGAAGCGCGCGGGCCTAACCGTGGTCGCCAAGCGCGAGGAGCGCTTCGGGTTCTCGCAGGACGAGGCCGATGTCATCATCGATGCCATTCCCGACCTGCTGGGCGCGTTCGCCCGCTAGGCGGCCTGGTCGCCTGCCGGAGCGAGCCACGTCGTGCATCCTCGTCTCTTGTGCGCATCTATAAGCTGTTATACTAATACAACCTATAACGAATGATACGTGTGTGGCGAACGCTTCCATGTCTTAGCTTCGGTGCGCCGTCTCTTCCGTTCGTCACAGAAAGCGTCGTCTTATGCCATCTGAGCTCAACCCCCGGTCATCGAGTCCGCTTTATCAGCAAGTTATGGACGATATCGTGCACGATATCGCTTCCGGGCTCTATCGCCCCGGTGAGAAGATTCCCTCGGAAGCGGACTTGGGGGATATCTACGACGTGAGCCGCATTACCGTGCGCCGTGCCGTAGAGGAGCTGGTGAAGCAGGGGAAGCTTACCAAGCGGCAGGGCAAGGGCACGTTCGTCAACGAGGCGGAGGAGGGACCGTCGTCGTTCCAAAACGATGACATCGTGCAAAGCTTCTCGGTTACCTGCGAGGCCAACGGCGTGGTCCCCGGCGCCGTTTTGGTGACGCGCGAGCTCGCGCCGCTTCCCGACGGCGGCGCGGCCTTTTTCGGCGGAGCGTGCGATGGCCGGGCGGTGCGCGTGAAGCGCGTGCGCACGGCAGACGGCAGGCCTCTCATGGTGGAGGACAATTTCTTTGATCCAGAACGGTATCAGTTCCTGCTTGAGAGCGACCTCGACGGCTGCTCCATCTTTCGCCTGATCGAGGAGCGCTGCGGGCTTGTCCCGCGCAACAGCGACTCCTGCGTGCTCAGCATGGAGCGCGCGGACATCGAGCTTGCGGGGTTGTTGCAGGTGCCGGAAAACGAACCGCTCTTTTCGGTGCGCGGCGAGTATCTCGACCAATACGGCAACCCGATGTTTTTAGGCATCCAGCATGTGGTGGGGAAGCATTACAGCTTCCGTCTGTAAAATGAGCCAAAATGGGAGTCAAAACGGGACGGGGTTGTTTTGCACCATTTCGGGCCCACACATTCGGGTTTTGTCCGTGATGGTGCAAAACAACCCCGTCCCGTTTTGACTCATTTTGACCGTAAAGAATAAAACGTTATATAACGTAATAACGCTCACCGACTGATTCCTACCGTTCGCCCGGAATATATATAACGTCTTATAACGATACTGCTATCTTCTAGATAGCGCGAGGGGCGGTTGATCGCCACCGCGCAGGCCAGACGCATCGAACAACGAGAAAGGAATGCTCATGGCTGAGACCGAGAAAGTTGAGATCATGAACTTCGACCAGGAGGGCTACCTCGAGGACGGCAAGGCGCTCGTCGAGACCGGCAAGCAGATGGCCGCCATGGCCGACAAGATCGCCGACGAGGGCTATGACGCCATCTTCCTCATGGGCGTCGGCGGCACCTGGGATGAGCTCATGCAGCTCGAGTACCTCATGAACAAGTTCGGCGACAAGGACCTCGAGGTCTACCTCATCCACGCCGCCGAGTGGAACGTCTCCGGCCACAAGCGCATGACCGAGAAGTCCGTCGTCCTCACCGCCTCCGAGTCCGGCACCACGCCCGAGGTCCTCGAGGCCGTGAAGAAGATGAAGGAGATGGGCATCCGCGTCATCGCCATGACGAGCCCCGAGGGCCCCATCGGCCAGGCCGTGGGCGCCGAGGGCTGCGTCAAGATGGCGAGCGATCACGGCTCGGGCGGCTGCGAGAAGGGCTACTACCTCGCCGACTGCTTCGGCCTGCGCCTCCTCTACCGTCGCGGCTGCTTCCCGAAGTACGACCTGTTCATCGAGCAGACCAAGGACATCTGGAAGGACCTGCTCGACATCCGCAAGAAGTTCGAGCCCAAGGCCGAGGAGCTCGCCAAGAAGTACGCCCTCGCTCCCTACACCATGTTCGTGGGCTCCGGCGCGCTCTGGGGCGAGACGATCCTCTTCGCCATGTGCATCCTCGAGGAGATGCAGTGGAAGCGCACCCGCTACATCACCTCAGCTGACTTCTTCCACGGCACCCTCGAGCTCGTCGAGAAGGACGTACCCGTGTTCCTGTTCAAGGGCGAGGACGAGTGCCGCAAGCTCGACGAGCGCGTCGAGGCCTTCCTCACCAACTTCGCGGACCGCACCAAGGACGAGGACATCGTGGTGATCGACACCGCCGAGTACGCCATCCCCGGCCTCGACGACGACTTCCGCGTCATCGTCTCCCCGTGGATTCTCACGATCCTCGTGACCGATCGTCTGGCTCGTTACTACGAGACGGTCACCAAGCACAACCTCAAGTATCGTCGTTACTATCACCAGTTCGACTACTAAGGGCTGCGCCTGGTTCCAGGCACGCATAGACCGAGGTCGATGAAGGGCGGCCGGGAGCTCGGCTCCCGGCCGCTTTTTGCCGAATGAGCGAGGTGCGCATGAACACGGGATATCTATGGTTGCTGGGCACAGCTGTCGCATGGAGCTTTTCAGGCGTCTTCACGAAGCTCAACAGCCAGCCCGGCTTCCTTATCAGCGCGGTGTCCTCCGTGGTCGCCCTGCTGTTCTACTTCATCATCATCCGTCCCACGATTCGCGTCTCGAAACTCGTGGTGGCAGCCGGCATCGCAGCCTACCTTATGGGCATCACCTTCACCTATGCCAATAAGCTTACGAGCGTGGGCAGCGCGATCGTGCTGCAGTACAGCTCCATGGCATTCGTGGCGCTCTATGAAGCCATCGAGCAGCGCCGTGTGCCGCCCGCCCGCAAGGTGTTCGTGATCGTGATGGCGCTGAGCGGCATGGTCGTGTTCTTTCTAGACAGCCTTTCATTCGAACATGCGCTGGGGAACCTGCTCGCCATCATCTCGGGCGCGTTCTTTGGGCTCATGTTCTTCCTGAATGCCAAACGGGGCTCGTCGCCCGTTACCTCGGCAATGATGAGCTGTGCCATCTCCGTCCTTCCCGGCCTGCTCTTCTTACCGCAGCTTCCTCACGTTGCGCCGCGCGAATGGGCGCTCATGGCGGCAGGCGGAATTGTGTGTTCGGGGCTTGCAAACGTGTGTTTCGCTCGCGGTATCAAGCGCGCTCAGCCGCTCACCGCGAATCTCATCACTATGCTCGAAGTCGTTTTTGCGCCTACCTGGGCGTTCATCTTCTTCCATGAAAGCTTTGGCCGCTTCGCGCTCGTGGGCACCGTGCTCATTATCGGCAGCATCGTGGTGAATCTTGTGCTCGAGCAGCGCGAAAAGAGCTCACGTGCGTTGCAGACCGGCTCCGAGAATGCCTGTTCGAAACGCGCCCTGTAGCGCTACGGTTTCGTGGACATTCGCCAACGAAGCCCCTCCCATCTTGCCGCTCGTGGAAGACCCTCTGCCATCTACGGATTGGAATTGGTATCAAATTGCTTGAATAGGTATAGTTGAAGCAAACAGATGCCAAGAGGGAACGGAGACGAGCATGATGGGGCCCCAGACGGAATGCAGTACGTTCGAGGCGACACGTACCATACTCGCGCCCATGCCCATGCTCGGTATCCCCGAAGTCCTCGTCGATGAAGCGCACGGCCTGTGGAGCGTGCGCGCCTCGGGCGCGGATCATCCCTCCATCTATCGATGCTCCGATATCCGCTCCTGCGAGGTCTACGAAGTCGAGGGCGACCAACAGCCTGAGCCGGAGGGGTTTCGTGCGCTCGGTGACATCCTCGCTAATCCCATGGCCGTCTCGCGAGCCAACGCGGCGCGCCGCCGGGACCGCGTTTTCGGCGTCGGTGTGCTCGTCGAGATGGCGGAGCCCGTTGCACCCGTTCGGATTGGCCTGTGGGCACGGCAGCTTAAGCGGGGGTCGCGCGCCTATCGTAACGTTGTAGACAGCGCGCAGGAACTCAAGCGCACCTTCGATACCATGATAACGGGTGAGCTCCATGGCTAAACGCGTCGAGGTCTCTCCGTTCGATCGGGCGTATGAGGGCATCATGGAATATATCTCCGCCCACGGCCTCGTGGAGGGCGATCGCCTTCCTTCGGAGCGCGAGCTCTGTGTCCTGCTTGATGTGTCGCGCACGACACTGAGGAGTGCGCTCGCTCAGCTCGTCGCCGAGCATGTGGTGGAGAGCCGACCCGGTGCGGGTAGCTTCGTGTGTCCTTCCCGGCCCACCAACCACTTGGATGATCTTTCCGGGTTCAGCGAGATCGTGCGCAAGACCGGCGCTGAACCGCGTTCCCGTGTTATTGGCAGCAGTATCTTCGCTTGCCCGGACGAGATCGCCGGACGCCTCAACCTTGCAGCTGGCGACCACGTGTTCGAATTGCGCCGCGTGCGTGGCGTGGAGGACGTGGCGGTGTGCGTGGAGACGGCCTATGTGCCCGCTTCTGCATTCCCCGGTATCGAGCGCATCGATTTCGCACGCGAGTCGCTCACCGATGTGCTGGGGATTCGCTATGGACGGGATACCGTTCACACGCGTCTCACCGTCTCGGTGAGACGTGCTAGCGCAGAGGAGGCGGCGCTTCTTTCCATTTCCGAGGGAGCTCTCGTGTTCTTCGAGTGCGGCGTGCGTGCTGACGCCTCGTACGCTCCCTTGGAATACGGTGAGACCGTCTACGTTCCCGAGCTTTTCGGCATGTCATGCAACACGGTGTTTACGATGGACTGCAAGCGTCGGGTACGGAAGGAGGTGCCCGCATGACGAAGGGCTACAGCAGCGCACCATGGCTCAACGAAGACGCTGAACCCGCGCATCTTCCGCTGTACCTGCGTATTCGCCGAACTATCCGCAGTCAAATCGACAGCGGTGCCTTTACGCCGGGGGCGGCGATTCCCTCGGAATCGGATCTCGCCCAGCAATACGGCACTACGAAGCTCACCATACGCAACGCCATCGACGGCCTCATCGATGAGGGGCTTCTGTTCCGCGTCCAGGGAAAGGGCACGTTCGTCACGCATGGTCTTCAGGCGAACAGCTCCTCCCGTGGTCCGCGCGGATTTCGTGCCAGTCAGAGCGATTTACAGCATCATCCGAGCGTGCGCGTGCTCGAGACGTCGCTTCGCCCTGCGGGAGCTCACTACGCCCGGTTGTTCGAGGTATCGCCTGAAAGCGACCTATTTCAGGTGAGACGTTTGAACCGTGTGGATGGCGAGCCGTTTGCTATCGAGAGCGCTCTCGTGCCGTGCGAGCTCTTTCCGGGCATCGAGACCATAGACGTCTCGCTTTTCAGTTTGTATGAGTTCTATGCATTGCGCGGTCACGAGGTCGTCCGTGCACAGGAATGGCTCGAAGCCTGCAGGCTCAAGCCGCGCGAGGCGCAGCTGCTGCGGGGGAGCGTCGATGACCCCGCGCTCGGAATCCGCTGCGTGAGCTACGACGCCAACGACCGCGCTCTCGAGTACGTCACTTCGGTGGCAATCGGGAAATACGCCTGCTATTCCGTGCTGCAGTGAAGAAGATCGCCTTGTCTCGTACACGGGTAGAGGATATATATACCGCTTATCGACTTTTTCATACCACTTAGCCAGTTTTCTAGTTACCAGGGGATATGGGTGGTCGCAAGTGTCTATCCTGATTACTGTATTGGTCTGAAAAACAGTCCACATATATAGATTCGCAGTTGACGGGCGAGGCAACGGGAAGGGGGACGCGATGGGAGAAACTTGGCAGATCGCGGCGATGAACTGCCATTACCGCTTCTACTCCCTCGAGAGTTTTTTCCGCGATGCGCGCGATGCCGGATATGCCGCTGCCGAGGTGTGGTGCGGCCCCATGCATGTTGCCGTCGACTGGGCGCGCCGTGATGACTCGCAGGCACTTGTCGACCTCGCCGAGCGCTATGGCATACACATCATCGGCATCTGCCCTGAGCAGACGAACCCGAAGCCTGCGAACATGGCCGCTCGAGGCGAGGGGGCGCAGGCTCGTACGCTGGCGACCTTTAAGAATGTTATCGACCTGGCGCGCGACGCGCATGCGGGAAAGATTGTCGTTACGAGCGGCTGGGGATTTCTCGATGAGCCACGAGAAGATGCTTGGAAGCGGAGTGTCGCGATGCTGCGCAGCGTTGTGTCCTATGCAGACGAGCAGGGAGTCGTGCCCACGATAGAGGCGCTTCAGTGCGATGAGACGAACCTTGCGCGCTCTGCTGAGGAGCTCGAACGGTTGCTCGATGATGTTGCTGACGACCGCTTGGCCGTCTGCCTTGACCTTGGCGCCGCTTGGCGCGCCGGCGATACGATCCCCGGCTATTTCAAGCGTTTCGGCACGCGCATCAAGCATATGCATTTCTCCGATATCGGGCAGGTGAGCCACCTTGCCTGGGGAGACGGTGCCCGTGATTTGCCATCTGACCTTGCAGCGCTCGCGCGTTGCGGCTACGCGGGCCCGCTCTCATTCGAAATCGTCAATGCTCGCTATCACACCGATCCAGCTGCTGCACTCTCGCAGTCGGCTCGGCAGTACCGTGCGGCCCTCGATACGTTGAAGGAGGTGTACCAATGAGGCATATGGTAATTGCGTCGCATGCGCACTTCGCTGCCGGCATTTCCGAAGCACTCGCCTTTTTGGGCGGCGGCTCGGGCGTCGACATCAAGGTCATCTGCGCTTTCGTCGATGGGAAGAACGACATCGCCCAGGCAGTCGCCGACACGCTTGCCGAGATTCCTGCGGAAGACGAGGTGCTCGTCTGCACCGACATCTTCGGTGGGAGCGTGAACAACGAGTTCACGAATGTCGTGCAGCAACGGGAGAACATTCATCTCGTGACGAATATGAACCTGCCGCTCCTGATCTCGCTCCTGTTCTCCATCAACGAGCCCGATCTGGCTGCGGCGATTCGCGCCGCCGTGTCGACCGATGAGGTTCGGCCGAAGTACTGCAACGACGAGCTGGCTGCGCTCAATGCGGACGACGAGGAATTTTAGAAAGGGAAAAGGAGGGGAAAGATGATTCTTCTAACGCGTGTCGACCATCGCCTTCTACATGGACAGGTAGCGACTTCGTGGGTGGGTACGCTCGGTGCCGACTGCATCTTTTGCGTCGGCGACCACGTGGCGAACGATCCCGTGTGGAAGACCACGCTCAAGCTTGGCAAGCCTGCCGGCTGCAAGCTTGTGATTAAGGACATGGCGCATGCCATCGAGGCGATCAACAGCGGTGTGACCGACAAGTACAAGATGATCATCTGCGTGCAGACCATCGCCGAGGCAAAGCAGCTCATCGACGGCTGCCCGCAGATCAAGAGTCTTAACCTCGGCAACACCAAGGAGTCCCCGACGACGAAGACCATCGCTCGTCAGGTGTTCCTCGAGCCCGAGGAGGAGGAGATCCTTCGCGAGCTCGGCTCTAGGGGTATCGAGGTCGAGATCCGCGGGCTCGCAGAAGAGCCCAAGGTGGACGCCCTCAAGCTCATCTAGGGTAATAGCCATGCTCCCATGTGATTGGAGGTAGACGCATGCTTTTCGAGAGCATACTCTGCGCAGTACTGTACGTGTTCTTCAAATGCTTCGATTATCAGCTCGGTACGCTGTATGCGTTCCGTCCCATCGTGGTGTGTCCCGTCGTGGGCGCGTTCCTCGGTGACCTCAACACTGGCCTCGTCATGGGCGCCAGCATCGAGGCGCTCTTCATGGGCTCCGTCTCCATCGGCGCCTACATTCCGCCGGATGCCACCTCGGCCGGTTTGCTCTGCACTGCCTACGCGATCCTGCTCGGCCTCGACACCGAGGCGGCCGTCGGCCTCGCCATGCCCATCGGTACGCTCGTTCTCGGCGTGGCCAACCTTGGCCAGCTGGTGAGCAACTGGCTTACGAGCTTCATCCCCGGCATCGCGCTCAAGGGCCAGGGCTCGAAGCTCATGGCGCTCCACTGGCTGATCGGCCTCTGGCTTGCTCCCGTGTGGTTCATCCTCATCTTCTGCGCCGTGTACTTCGGTTCCGGTGCTATCGACTGGCTCGTGAACGCCGTTCCCGCGTTCGTGCTCAACGGCTTCGCTGCCGCTGCGAACATCCTGCCGGTCATGGGCTTCGCCATGCTCCTTCGCCTCATCTACCGCAAGGAGCTCCTGCCCTACCTGTTCCTGGGCTTCCTGCTCACCTCGTACATGGGCGTCTCGACGCTCGGCGTGGCGCTTATCGCCGTCATCATCGCCGTCCTGACGCTCGGCTTCTTGGATAAGAACCAGACCGTGGCACAGATTGAGGGGGCTGACGACGATGACTTCTAATGAGACCACGCAGGCTAGCGCCTACAAGACGGGTGAGAACGCCATCACCAAGCAAGACCTCACGAAGGCCGCCCTTTCCATCGGCGCACTCGGCATGGAATTCTCCTGGACCTATGCGAACCAGATGGGCCTCGCCTTCGGCATGATGGTCAAGAAGATGCTCAAGAAGATCTATCATGACGATCCGAGCGGCTACGCGGCCGCACTCGAGCGCCACACCGCGTTCTTCAACATCACGGTCTGCCTCGCCCCGTTCGTTGGCGGCATCGCGATGTCCATGGAAGAGCGCATCGCCAAGGGCGAGATGCCTCCCGAGTCTGTAAACGATATCAAGGCCGCCCTCATGGGCCCGCTTTCGGGCATCGGCGACGCCGTCTTCCTGACTACCATCCGCGTGGTCGCCGCCGGCATCGCCATCTCGCTCGCGTCTCAGGGCAACGTGCTCGGTCCCATCATTTTCCTGCTCCTCTTTAACGTTCCGCAGTACTTCCTGCGCGTGTGGGGCATCCATAAGGGCTATGAGATCGGCGTGAGCCTGCTCGAGACTGCCGAGCAGTCCGGCATCATGGACAAGGTCATTAAGGCCGCGGGTATCATCGGTATGATGGTCGTCGGCTCCATGACCTGCGGTATGTTCTGGGCGACGCTTGCAGTTGAGTTCGGCTCCGGGGATGAGGTCACCACGCTCCAGAGCGTGCTCGATGGCATCATGCCCGGTATGCTCGGCCTCGCCTTCATGGGCCTGTACTACTTCCTCCTCAAGAAGAAGGTCTCTCCCATGATCCTCATCCTGGGCACCATGGTGCTCGGTGTCGTGGGCGTGTACTTCGGCATTCTGGCCTAAACCAACGGCCCGGTTTCGGGGCGGCGGCTTTGCTGTCGCCCCTTTTTCTCATCCTTGAAAAACATAACGTCATAATACGATTTATTTTGGTAACGGCGAAGCGTTCGGAAGGGGCGGCGGCGCGTGGCTGCGATGCAGGATGCGCACGGCAAAAGGAGTCGATAGCGTGGGCAAGCAAGCGAGCGACAACGGTCTGGGCGCGCTGACGGCAGGTGAGAAGCGCCTCATCGCGCTTGAATCACTCCAGTGGTGTGCGGTCAACGCCGTGTATTTTCTTGGGCTCATCGGTGCGGCGACCTACGAGCTCGGTGGAAACGCCTTTCTCGTGGCGGCCATCACGCTCGTTCGCAACCTCTGCAATTCGCTGGCGAACGCGGCTTCCGGTCCTGTGATCGACCGCATAGGGCCGCGCAAGACTGCTCTCGCGACGCTCTACGCCATGCTCGCCATGAGCATTTTCATGGGAATCGTTCCACCTTCTGTTCCAACCCTTATGTTCGCCGCTGTCATGATGGGCTTGGGCGGCGGTTCCATCAATACGTGTACGCGCACCTACCCGGTGTACCTCACGCGGGGAAAGGCGGGGCTCGCACGCCTGAACGGTCTCATGGTGTTCTACAGCAACATCGCCTATGCGGCTGGACCCATCGCCGGCGGCGTTCTTGCTGGGTTCTTCCCCACGCGCGTGGTGTTCCTGTTCATGGCGGTGTGCCTGGTAGGCGCGATCCGCGTCACATGGGATTGTCGCGAGACCGTTACGCCGGAGCGCGAGGGTAGCGGTAAGCAGAAGGACGATAAGCTCGGCATGGTTTCCGGCGTGATCGAGGGCGCGCGCGTCACCATGCGCACCCACGACCTACGCCTCATTTTTGTGAGCGGCTTTTTGGGCTTCTTTGCGTTCGGTGCCTTCGATTCCCTCGAGTCGCTCTTCTATCGCGACGTGCTTGCCGTCGATGTGGTGTGGATGGGAATCCTCTCAGCGATCTCGGGGTTCGGCATGGCGATCGGTTCATACATCTTTACCAAGATTCCCGCGCGCAAGATCGATATCCCGTTGCTGCTTGCCACGCTCATGTTCGTGGGCATCGGATCGATGATCTACGTGGGCACCAACATTCTTGTCGTCGCTATCGCAGGCCAGTTCATCAACGGGCTTGCTTGGGGATTTATGGAGCCTACCCAGGCGATTCTCGTGCAAGAGCGCACGCCCATGACGCATCTTGGGCGCGTGATGGGCTTCGTGCGGCTGGGGCTCAACAGCGCGGGCGTGATTCCGCTCGCGGTGGCGCCGTTTCTGGCCGAGGCCTTCGGTGTGCAACGGGTGCTCTTCGGTGCCTCGTGTATCATCGCACTGGTGGGCGGTTTTTCAAGCATTATGCGGAGCGGGCGTCTGCGCGTTCGGCGTACCCAGGTAAAGGAGTGATTGTTCGTGCAACAGCTTGAGGCGGTCATCTTTGACATGGATGGCGTGCTGGTAGATTCCGAGGCGGCCTACCGCCGCGTTCACGAGGCATTCTTCGAAGCGCAGGGCGTCGAGGTCTCCTCCGAGGAGTTCGACATGCTTGCCGGCTCGTCACGCAAGGTGGAGCGCCAGTTCTATGCTGCGTGGTGGGAACGTTCCCGCGGCGAGAAGATGGACGGCGAGGCGATCGAGCGGCTTGAGGATGCGTTTTGGGACAGCCATCCCATCAGCTACCGCGAGATCATGAACCCTGGCGTGCCCGAAACGCTCGCCGAGCTCAAGCGCATGGGATACCGCTTGGCGGTCGCTTCGTCCTCGCCGCTCGATCATATCGAAAAGGTGCTCGAGGAATGCGGCATCGCAGGCTTCTTCGAGGTGGTGGAAAGCGGCGACGAGCTCACGCAGAGTAAGCCGAACCCCGAGATCTACCTGCTCACGTTGGGCAAACTCGGTCTTCCTGCCGAAGCGTGCTGCGCCGTCGAGGATTCCGATCCTGGCATCGAGGCCGCGCGCCGCGCCGGGCTCTACACGATCGCCAAGCGTGAGGAGCGCTTCGGGTTCACGCAGCGGGGAGCAGACGTTATGGTGAACGAGATACCGGGCGTTATTGGCGCCATTCTGGAGTACGTTCCCGCATAAGCTGATCCATTGTCCTTTCCGTTCGCGAGACCCCGGTGCGCGGGAATGCTGGCAGAACTTGGCGTGTACTTTTGAACATGCTGCGACTACGCGCCAGCTCCTGTCTGGATTTTGAGGCGCCGAGCAAGGGTTGCCCAGGCCTGATATGGTTCGAAAGGAGACTGCAACATGGGTATCAACTCATACATCGACTACATCGACGATCCGAACGACACGCTCGACGAATACCTTGAAAAAGCGCGCCGTTATGGTTTCCGTTGCGTCTTTGCCGATCCCGAGACCTATGAACATGCCTGCGAGGTGCTCGCGGGAACGGATGTCATCGTCGCGGGTGCCATCGACTTTCCTGAGGGTGCGCTCACGCTCGAGGAGGAACTGCCGGAATTCGAGCGCTATGCGCAGGCCGGGTTTACGGAGATCGACTACGTGCTGAATCAGCGCGCCGTGGATGAGCGCGACTTCGATGCTATCGAGCACGAGATGCGCGGTGTGGCGGAGTTCTGCCGTGCGCACGGCATGCGCGACAAGGTCATCGTCGAGATGCCGAAGCTCGAATCCGAGGCAGACAAGCGGCGCGTGTGTGAGATCGCGCTCAAGGCGCGCCCTGCGTTTCTCAAGACCTCGTCCGGTCGCCCGTACCAGGCGACGCTCGATGATGTGCGTCTTATGGTCGAGGTGCTCGGCGACAAGGTGCAGGTGAAGGCGGCAGGCGGAATCCGCACGTATGAGCAGGCGAAGGCGTTCATCGAGGCGGGTGCGAGCGCGCTCGGCGCGACGGCTGGCATCGCGATCGTCGAGGGAGAGCGCGCTGCCGAGGCATAAGGGATCGACGCGGCAAATGAAAGGGGACATCATGAAGCCGTTCAATCTCATCAAGGACATCATTGAGAAGCGCGGAGCGATCGAGGAGGTGTATTGGGTCGCCTGCGGCGGCTCGCTCATCGATCTGCTGCCGGCTCATATGCTGCTCGAGCGCGAGGCGAGGCGCATCGTTTCGGGGGCTTACACGGCGCGCGAGTTCTGCATCGCCGCGCCAAAGCGCTTGGGCGAGCACAGCCTCGTGGTCGCGTGCAGCCACAGCGGCAACACGCCAGAGGTGCTCGATGCGTGCCACCTCGCTTGCGAGCGCGGTGCCAAGGTCGTTGCGCTTACCGACGGCGCGGAGTCCAAGATCGCGCAGGGTGCGTGGACGTGCTGGGTGTATCCGTGGGGAGCCGACGTCCCCGCGAGCGAGGTGCCCTCGGGTATCGCGCCGCTTCTTGCCGCCGAGCTGCTCGATCAGCAGGAGGGCTTCGCCGATCTTCCCGACCTCTACCGGGGTGTCGATACGATGGATGAGGTGCTGCCCGCGGCGCGCGAGAAGGTGAACGCGGAGCTGGGGGAGCGCTTCGCGGCGCTTTGCCAGGATCATCCGTTCCTCTACATCTTGGGTTCCGGCCCCAACTTCTGCCAGACCTATGGCTTCGCCATCTGTTCGCTCATGGAGATGCAGTGGCAGAGCTGCAGCTATATTCATTCGGGCGAGTACTTCCACGGGCCTTTCGAGGTTACGGAACCCGGCGTGTTCTATTTTTTGCAGATGGGATCGAGCGAGTACCGCGCCATGGACGAGCGCGCGCTCGCGTTCCTGAGCGACCATACCGACACGCTCATGGTGCTCGACGCCCTCGAGTACGGAATGGACAAGGTGCCGGCGAGCGTACGCGCCTATCTCGACCCCGTGCTCTTCTATGCTATGAACGTCGAGCTGCGCGCCGCTCGCGGCAAGGCATTCGACCATGATCCGGACTTCCGCCGCTACATGGGAGTCGTTTCGTACTAGGGAGGGCAGCCATGGGATTCGACGTCTCGATCCTGGGCTTTGGAGATAACGTCGTCGACCGCTATGAGCACCTGGGCATCATGTACCCCGGCGGCAACGCCGTGAACGTCGCGGTGTACGCTCGGCGTCTCGGGGCGGCACGTTCGGCGTACATGGGCATCTTCGGCACGGACGATGCGGCCGAGCACGTGATCGGGAGCCTTGTCGATGAGGGCGTGGAGCTCGTGCGCTGCCGGCAGGAGCTTGGCGAGAACGGCGCGTCGAGCGTGTCGGTGGAGGCGGGCGAGCGCGTGTTCCTCGGTTCGAACCAAGGCGGGATCCGCGGGAGGTCGCGTTATGTGCTCGATCGCTTTGCCCTCGAATACGTTCGAGGTTTCGATGTGCTGCATACCGGCAGCTATTGCTTCACAGAGCGCGAGCTGCCGGTGGTGCGCGCAGCAGGCGTGCCGGTGAGCTTCGACTTCTCGGAGGACTCCGTCGATGCGTATGTGGAGGACGTGGCGCCGTTCGCGGACTTCGCCTTCTACTCCGCAGAAGACGAGGCGGGCGACGAGGTGGTGGGTGAGCGCCTTCGCTGGCTCTGCAGCCTGGGACCTGGCATCGCTGTGGTGACACGGGGCGAACGTGGGTCGGTCGCGTTCGATGGCGACCGCTTCTTCGAGCAGCCCATCAAGCCTGCCACGACGGTGCGCGACACGATGGGTGCCGGCGATTCGTTCATTGCGGCGTTCTTGCTCGGCTATCTCGATGCTTGCAAGCGGGGAGAGGCTCGCGACGAGGCCGTTGTCCGCGCGCTCGACGGGGCTGCCGCCTTTGCCGCCGAGGTATGCGGCATCGAGGGGGCGTGGGGTCATCCCAAGCGCTTCCCGTAGCGCGCGACATCGTCTCGTTTCTTGCTCGCTTGGAAAACCTGGCAGGAAATGAGGCGCTCATCGAGAAAGCGGTCGAGTCGCGTGCCAGCTCCTGCCCGGATTTCAGGGGGCGGCACCTGAGGCGATCGCTCTTCTTCGCGACAACAGATACGGAACGGAAAGGAAAGGCTCCTATGTCCATCAAAGCCATCGCGCTCGATATCGACGGTACGCTTACCAACGACGAGAAGCACATCACGCCGCGCACAAAGGAGGCGCTGCTTGCCGCAGAGCGCGCGGGTGTCACGCTCATCCTCGCATCCGGCAGGCCTGCACACGGCTTGCGCGCACTTGCTCATGAGCTCGAGCTCGATCGCTACCACGGGATGCTCGTGGCCTACAACGGATCGCAGGTACGCGATGCGACCTCGGGCGAGCTCCTGTTCAATCAGGCGATTCCTGCGGAGGAGGCGCGCGCAGTGCTCGAGCATCTGCGGGGCTTCGACGTCATCCCCATGCTCGTCGATGCTGATCGCCTCTATATCGAGGATGCCTATCGCTGCACCATCTACCACAAGGGTGCGCCGAAGAACATCGTCAAATACGAGCGCGATGCCTGCGGCCTGCGCATCCACGAGGTGCATTCGCTTCTCGACTGGTGCATCACGCCGCAGAACAAGATTCTCACGGCGGGCACGGATACGTACTTGTCCGAGCATCACGAGGCGATGGCCGCCCCGTTCGTCGATAAGCTGAGCTGCATGTTCACCGCTGATTTCTACTTCGAGTTCACGGCTCAGGGCATCGATAAGGCGCGCGCCCTCTCCGTGGCGCTGCCCGAGCGCGGCATCGACCCCTCCGAGCTCGTGGCGTTCGGTGACGGCCAGAACGATATTCCCATGCTGCGGCTTGCGGGCGTGGGCGTTGCGATGGCGAATGCAACCGATGAGGTGAAGAGCGCGGCGGATATGGTCACGCTTTCGAACAACGAGGACGGCATCGCTGCCGCCCTCGAGGAGCTGGTGCGCTAAGGGCCTGGTTTAGAGGGCGCAAGGTCTCTCATAACTATGCGCAGTCTGCGTTCGCGAAGTCGAGCAGACGCATGCTGCGGGCGACGATCTGGGCTCCGAGCGTTGTGACATGGGCCCTGCGAATCTGCGCGAGTTGCTCGAGGGTCGAGGCGAGCGAGTGCTCGATGGCGTCCAGCCGGTAGGGACTTCCCAGTTGGGGAGGTGCGTCCGTTTCGAGCAGCAGGCGATCGTCGGGCAGGATACGCGCGTACTCGCGGCCGCGCTTCGTGGCGAGCATATGCTCGTTTATGGAGAAGAAGCAGCCCATGCGTGCGGCACGCCAGAGTTCGTCGGTAGATCCGCTGAACCAATGGAGGATGCAGGTTGCGTTCCGGGCGGCGCCTGTGCGCTCGAGGATGTCGAGCACGCGGTTCGTGGATCTGCTGGCATGGATGGAGATGACGCGTCCAGGTAGCGCGCGTGCGCCAACGACCTCCATGATGCGCCCAAACGCTCGGGCCTGCTCATCGATGCTCGCGGCACCGCGTTTCCCTGCATCGAGGCCGACTTCCCCCAGATAGGGTGAGGCCGTCGCAAGCTCTGCCGCCGCGCTCGCGTCGTCTGCGCCGCACGTTCCGTTGGCGATCCACCAGGGATGGAGTCCCGTACCCACGCGGACGTTCGCGCAGGTGGAGAAGCGCTCGCGCGCATCGATGGCGTCGACGGGGGTGACGGTCGTGCAGAAAAACCCGATGCCCTCCGCATGGGCCGCGCGGGCGATTTCGACTCCGTTGGTCATGAGGTCGAGATGGCAGTGCATGTCGACGAAGCGCATCATGCTCCGCCGCCCATGTTTTCACGTCCGCAGCCCGCCGCGCTCGCCCCGAGGGTATCCTCCATGCCCGCGATTCGGCGCAGGACAAAGCCGGCGAGCATCTGCCCCATGATGGGTGGCAGGTAGGAGGTCGTACCGAGAGGCGGTCGGCCGCCGTTTCGCTCGGCGCGTGCCGGGAGCTCGGGCGAAGCGATAGGTGCTTCGGGGGAGTACAGCACGTCGAGGTGACGGATACCGCGCTTGCGGCAGCCCTTGCGGATGACGCGCGCGAGGGCATCGCCGCTCGTTTCGTAGATGTCTGCGAAGCGGAGCCGCTCGGGGTAGAGTTTCATTGCGCCTCCCATGCTGCTCACGATGGGGATTTCCGCACGTTCGGCATAAGTGGCAAGCTCGAGCTTCGTTGAGATGGTGTCGATGGCGTCGATGAGGTAATCGATGTGCCCGCCCGCCTCCGCGCGCGCGTCCTCGATGAGCGCCGCGACGTCGCCGGACAGCACGAAGGACCCGCGCGTGATGACGCGGATGTCCGGATTGATGCGCTGGATGAGCAGTCGCGCTGCGTCGACCTTGCGCATGCCGATCGTTTCCGACCAAGCGAGCGCCTGCCGGTTAATGTTGCTCGGCGCGACCTCGTCGCCGTCGACGACGATGATCGTTCCTACGGCGCCGCGCGCGAGCGCCTCGATGCAGTTCGAGCCCACGCCGCCCGCGCCCACGACCATGACGGTCGCGGCCCGCTGACGCGCGAGCCCCGCGGTGCCCCAGAGGGCTTCGAGCCGAGATGTAGCCGTTTCTTCGTTCATGCGTACATTGTAGCAGGGCGCGCCCGCCGCCTGTTACGCTGCGCGGCTACTGCCCACCGTCCCGCGCGGCGCGGTCCGCCGTCCTGCTCGGCCGCGGCTCGCTGATGGTTTCGGAATGGAGAGCGCCCTTAGCCATTCCCGCGGCGATGCAGGTTTGAGACGATACCGAAGATACACCGATAAGATGTTATGGATAGCAGGGAGTTTTTATATGGCAGAGTTCATCTACCAGATGTACCAGGCGCGCAAAGCGCATGGCGACAAGGTCATTCTCGACGACGTGACCTTGTCGTTTTACCCCGGCGCCAAGATCGGTGTCGTGGGTCCCAACGGCATGGGCAAGTCGACCCTGCTCAAGATCATGGCAAGCAAGGAGGAGGTTTCCAACGGAGATGCCCGCCTCACGCCCGGCTACACGGTGGGGCTCCTGGAGCAGGAGCCGCCGCTCGACGACGATAAGACCGTTATCGAGAATGTGCGCATGGCCTTCGGCGACCTGCTCGCCAAGGTGGACCGCTTCAACAAGATCGGCGAGGAGATGGCCGAGCCCGATGCGGACTTCGACGCCCTCATGGCCGAGATGGGCAAGCTCCAGGACGAGATCGATGCGGCCGATGGCTGGGATATCGATTCCAAGCTTGGCCAGGCGATGGACGCCCTCCAGTTGCCCGATTCCGACATGCCGGTGAAGGTGCTCTCCGGCGGTGAGCGCCGTCGCGTGGCTCTCTGCAAGCTCCTGCTCGAGGCGCCCGATCTGCTGCTCCTCGACGAGCCCACGAACCATCTGGACGCCGAGTCCGTGCTCTGGCTCGAGCATTTCCTCAAGAACTACCAGGGCGCCGTGCTCGCCGTCACGCACGATCGCTACTTCCTCGATAACGTGGCCGAGTGGATCTGCGAGGTCGACCGCGGGCACCTCTATCCCTATAAGGGCAACTACTCCACCTATCTCGAGACCAAAGCCGCGCGTATCGCCGCGCAGGGCCAGCGCGACGCCAAGCTTGCTAAGCGCATGGCGTCTGAGCTCGAGTGGGTGCGCTCCAGCCCCAAGGCGCGCCAGGCCAAGAACAAGGCGCGTCTTGCCCGCTATGAGGAGATGGAGGCCGAGGCCCGCGCAAGCCAGAAGCTCGACTGGACGGACATCCGCATCCCCGTGGGGCCGCGCTTGGGCGCGAAGGTGCTCGAGGTCGAGCACCTGCACAAGGAGTTCGACGGACGCGTGCTCATAGACGACCTCTCCTTCAGCCTGCCGCGCAACGGCATCGTGGGCGTGATCGGCCCCAACGGCGTGGGTAAGTCGACGCTCTTCAAGATGATCATCGGGGAAGAGAAGCCCACATCTGGTGCGATTGAGCTGGGCGAGACCGTCAAGATCTCGTATGTTGACCAGGGGCGTGCGGGCATCGATGCAGACAAGACGCTCTGGGAAGTCGTTTCGGGCGGCACCGACAAGATGATCGTCGGCGAGACCGAGGTGCCGAGCCGCGCGTACGTGGCGAGCTTTGGCTTCAAGGGCCAGGACCAGCAGAAGCGCGCCGGCGTGCTTTCCGGCGGCGAGCGCAACCGCCTGAACCTGGCGCTCACCCTCAAGCAGGGCGGTAACCTGCTGCTGCTCGACGAGCCCACGAACGACCTCGACGTGGAAACGCTCTCGTCGCTCGAGGCGGCGCTGCTCGAATTCCCCGGCTGCTCCGTGGTCATTAGCCACGACCGCATGTTCCTTGACCGTGTGGCCACGCATATCCTGGCATGGGAGGGTTCGGACGAGAATCCGGGCAACTGGTGTTGGTTCGAGGGGAACTTCGCCGCGTACCAGGAAAACCGCGTGGCACGCCTGGGCGAGGACGCCGCCAAGCCGCATCGCATCCATCGCAAGCTCACCCGCGATTAACGGGCGAGATCCGGACAGCAGGCCCGTTGTCGGGCGAGATCCGGACAGTGAGCTCGTTTTCGGGCGACATTTGGACAAAATGGGGGCCTCAATGTCCGAATGTCGCCCGACATTCATTTGAGCGTCCAAAAAGCGCCCGGCAACGAGCGGGTGGGCACTCGATGGTGCGCGCGGCAACTGTCGTGCTCGCGGCAACGCATCGCGCACGTAGCAACGCGTTGCGCGATTGGCAACACGCCGCGCCGGCGGGCCGATTACCTATCGATCTCGACAGCGTCGATAGCCCACGCGAGGTTGCTCACCGCGCGCTTCTTCAGGCGTACCGTCGCCGCATGGCGCTCACCATCGTGTAGGTAGTAAAGGGGGAACGATGCCCCGCCGCGGCTCAGGTCGGCGGTGCCGCGCAGGCAGGCGATGTAGAAGTACTCGCCGGCAATGCCGAGCGCATCGGCTCCATAAGGCAGCAGGGCGGCGAGCTCGGCCATGATCGAAGCGGGGCAGTACACCTCTGCGGCGAAGTCTTGAGGATACATGCTGAGGTCGACGGGGCGTGGCTCGGCGGTCGCGGCATTGGAATCCGCCGCTCTAGCCTCGATCTCGTCGGCTGCGGCCTCACTTGCTCCCGGCTTGCCGCCTGACGGGGCCTCTGCCGCGGTCTCGGCGGTTGACGCTTCGTTTGTGACCGGAGTCGATTCCAGCGTGGTTACGCCGGCATCGGCGCGGTCCGGGTCGAAGGTGACCGTGAGCGAGAAGGCCGGTTCAGGGACGCGCACCGTCGCCTCGGGCGCCCCGCCGCCTGTGGCTCCCGCGGTCTCTTGCACAGCGTCGTTCGCTGTCTCGGCGCGCCCTTGCTGAACGTCGCTTGCGGGTTCAGGCGACCCTATCCCCGCATCGCCTGCCGAGGCAGATGGGTTCTCTTCGGAATCGGTTGCCGCCCCAGACGGTTCCAGCTCATCGCCTTTCGCGGACATTGACGGCCCTCGTTGCTCGGCACCATCGGTTTCGCTTGCCGCGTGCTTGGTAGGCTCCTCGGCGTCATGCGCGGTTGCTTCGCCTGAAGCATCTGCAGCGGCTTCGCGGGTTGCGGGCACATCGGCTTCGGCGCTCCCCTCTGGGGTCACGAGGGCTTCTGGAGCGCGCGCAGCGGCTTCCTGCGAGGTTGCGGGAGTTTCCGACAAAGCCATAGGGGTTTCCTGTCCGGCGCTCGCGGATTCGGCGGTTTCCATATTGGCGGGCTCATCGGCCGTCTCGCGCGGAACGATGCGCGGCCGAACCGGCTTGAGGCCGCGCGCGCCCTTCTTGCGCTTCCAGGGCTTTCTTGCAGATTTGCCGCCGGCGGGTTTGGGGGAGTCGTCGGCGGATTCGAGCGCTTCATCCCATTCCGGCTGGGCAACAAGCGTTGCGTAGATGCGGCCTCCCTTGAAGACGGTGAGCGTCACCATATCGCCCAGCGCCTCCATGAGGGCGCGCGCGTCGGAAAATCCCATGTCCTCGGCGGCGAGCCCGTCGGCGGCGAGCGCGTCTTCGATTTGCGTGATGAACGTTTGCCGTCCGGTTCCGATGGCGGCCTTCAGCATGCGATACAGGTACATGCGATTGCCTTGGCTAAGCTGCGGTTGTTGCTGCGATGACATGGGCGCCTCTTTCGTAGTATGTTCCTCTAGCATCTTAGCATCGGCGCTCGCTTTGGATGCTCGGGCGCGCCGGGCACCTATTGCCTCGGACGCTCAGGCGCCCGGAGGCTCGCGGCACCTATCGAGACGCGGCGGCGCCGGTCGTCGTTCCCGCCGTGGGCGTCTGCCCCGTGGCTCCGCCGCTCGTGCCGCCTCCGGTGCCGCCCGACGTGCCGGATTGCGAACCGCCGGTGCCGCCCGACGCGCCGTCGCCGCTTCCGGAACTATCCGCACCATCTCCCGGCGTCGTGTCCGATCCGCTTCCTTGCGTTCCGTCTCCGGAGCCGCCGGTGGCAGGGTCGCTCGTGCTCGGAGTCGATGGCGAATCGGTCGAGGTGCCGTCGCTCGCCGTGCCCGGATTGGATTCTGATCCCGTTGCAGCCTGTGACTCTTCATCAGAAGAAGTGCTGTTCTCCGAGGAATCTACAGTGGTATCAGCGGAGGCGTCAAGCTCTTCGGTCGCGGGAGCGAAGATGGGTGTGGTTCTCGTGCCCAGGCCCTCGCCGGCGGTGAGGACGAGTATCACCGCGGTGCAGGCGACGAGCGCCACTACGGCCGAGATGATCGAGAACGCGACAACCTTGCGCTGGGTAGCCGAGCGCTCAGCCACGGCGCGCGCTTGGAGCCGCTTCGGTGCAATTCTCGTTCCCGAGCCCGCACTCGCTGCGGCTCCGTTCTGCGCGCCCTGTGAGGCGTGGGCGCCTGGAGTGCCTCCGGCGTCCCGCGCGTAGCCGCTCGTGCTTCCATATGATGTCCAGGTGGTGGCCTGCCCGCTGGAGATGTCGATCGGGTCGGGCGCCATCGGTTGGGTGACGTCTTGGCCGCCCGCGTGGTATGGGGAGCCCGACCGCTTTCCCCGCGCCAAGTGCCGGTCGTCGCCGATTGCGGGCGCGACGACGTTCTTTTTGAACTTCTCGGCGCTTGCCGTGAGGAAGCGACGGTATAGCTGGGATGAAACCACCGTCACGACGGAGCTTACTGCGGCGCCGATTACCGAGCCAGCGATGCCGATCCTCGATGCGAGTACCACCGAGGTGGCGGCTGCAGCCGCACCCGCGATGATTTGGGCAATCGAGAGGTCGTCGAACAGACGCTCCTTATGCTTGGAAAACGATTGCGTGTTGCCTATAGATGCTTCGGTCGCGGCCTGGTCGTCGCTCTCGCGCCTGACCACGCGCGTCCGCTGCCGATCGGTGAACTCCTCATATGCATCGGGTGCCATGGTGCCTCCCGTTTGAATGTCTATAGAGCGCGATGCCGCCCCTCGGCCCGCGCGTGTTCGTTATACATCTCTCCTACCCGGCGTGCACGGCATCGTCCGCTCCATGTGGAAGTCAACAGAAAGACAGCGAACAGATGAAGGGGTTGTGAAGGGGTGGATAGGCGCACGCCGGGGGCATGCATGTTCAGGCGGTGCGAGTATAGTGGGGCGTCGGCGCACGGGGACGGTGCTCGGGGCGCACGGGCGAGCACACGGGGCGTTGATGCTCGCTGGGGGGGCGTTGCGCGGGAAGCGAGCGCACGCAGGGAGAATCCGCACGGTATCGGCGGTGGGGGGATGCTACGCTTCGTCAAGCGGCGGCATGGGTGTCCAGTCGCGATCGCGATAGATGCGTCGTGCCGCGCGCATACCGCGCACAAGCTGCGCAATGCCCGTCTTGAAGGTGCGGTCGACTACGGCCAGGCGAATGAGCTCCTTCGAAAAGGTCGCGAACGTTCCCACGCCATAGAGCACGCGATGATAGTCGCCATGCTCGCGCAGGTAGCGCGCTAGGAACCCGCGATTGCGCATGATGTAGAAGCGGTTGGTGTCGCTCGTGCTGTTGAGCTGCCGCTTTCCCGCGATATCCCAGTTTGAGACCACGCGGCTGCGCTTGAGGATAAGGTCGGCAACCACCACGCATTCGGTCACCTTCGATGCAAGGTAGCCGTAGCAGGCGTCGTCGCCGTAGATGAAGAAGCGGGCATCGGGAAACCCGATCTTGCGCACCACATCGCGCGAGAAGAGGCCTCCTTCGAAGCAAAGCGAGTTCATGCGCTTGTAGCCCTCCGGCCCAAGGTCTGCGGGCGCCAGCGGGTTGGGAATGCCAAGGCGCAGAAGCTGCTGGTACTGCCAATAGAAAGGACCGTCGTCGTAATCGAGGCGCGATCCCTGCACCACCTGGTAGCGCGCTCCCCAGCGGGCGAGGCGGTCGATGGCCTCGGGCATGACCTCCACGTCGTCGTCCATGACCCAGAACCACTGGGCGCCGAGCTTCCAAGCGTGCTGCACGCCAGCTGAGAAGCCACCCGCGCCACCCGTGTTCTCATATTGCGGCACGCAGATCATGCGGTCCGTTCCACCGAGCGCATCGGCATCTGCGGCACCCCAGAGCTCGGCGAAGCGCTTGTTCGCGCTGTGCACGAGCGCTTCGGTTGCAGGGGATGCCTCGTTGTCGATGACGATGATGCGCCACGGCGCTTGCGTGAGGGTGGCAAAAGAGTCGAAGAGGCGAGAGAGAAGCTCTTGCCGCTTATACGTGACCACGACGATGGCCAAGCGGTCGAGATGTTCCTGAACGCCACCGGCGGGCGCATTCGATGTGTTGGCTGCTGCGCTCACCCGCGTCGCCCCTTTCCTCGTGCCAGAGCATGGTTCCCGGTCCATCCCGGGTCTCCCCATTATACGCGAGAGCGCCTTTCCGGGCCTCCGGCCCCGCATTCCCCGTCAAATTCCGCGAAACGTGCGCTCGGCAGCATGGCGTCTCGCTGCGGGCGCACCGACGCGGTATCATGGGGCCGTGCTTAGCTATATGAAGAAGGAGGGGTTTGTGGGTATCTCGCCAGCCGATGCTGCCGCGGTAGGCGGCGGGGCGTCCGGGAACGTTGCCGCGCCCGTCGCCTCGTTGCTCATGCCTATCTACAACGTCGAGCGCTATCTCGAGGAGAGCATCGCCTCGGCGCGCGCGCAGACGCTTCGAGACATCGAGATCATCTGCATCGACGACGGCTCGACCGACGGCTCGCCCCAGATCATTGCTCGCGCGGCTGCCGAAGACGAGCGCATCCGGGTCATCACCAAGGCCAATTCAGGTTATGGGGATTCTATGAACCGAGGGCTCGATGCTGCGCGCGGTGCCTACATCGCCATTCTGGAGCCGGACGACATCATGTATCCCCGTGCGCTCGAGATGCTCGTTGCTGCCGCCGAGGATGCGGACGCCATGATTGCCAAGGGCAATTTCGACCTGTATTGGTCGACTCCGCAGGAGCGCCGTGAGTTCTTCGAGGTCGCGCGTGCGGAGCGCTGCGGTGTTCCGGTGTGCCCTCGTGAGGATCCGTTTATCTTCGGGCAAAAGCCCTCCATCTGGTCGGCCGTCTACCGACGTGCGTTCCTTGCCGAGAACGGCATTCGCTTCCTGCCCACGCCCGGTGCGGCGTTCCAGGACACGTCGTTCTCGTTCAAGGCGTATGCCTGCGCGGAACGCGTGGTGTACGTGCACGATCCCGTGCTCGCATACCGGCAAGATAACGAAGGCTCTTCGGTCAATGCGTCCAACAAGGTGTATTGCGTGTGCGAGGAGTATGCCGAGATCGAGCGCTGGCTGAGCGCGGAAGCGCCCGCTCGCTTTGGGGCAGACGCGGCCGCGCGCCTCCTGCGTAGCGCGCTTGTTGCAAAATACGATTCCTATATGTGGAGCTACGTGCGCTTGGCCCCGCAATTCCATGTTGAGTTTCTAGAGCGTATGGCGGCCGAGTACCGCCGGGCGCTCGACGCGGGGGAGATCGCCCTCGACGACTTGAAGCCGTGGAAGCGGGCAAACCTTAAGGGGATCTTGCGCGATCCCGAGGCGTGGGAGCGAACGAATGCCTCGTATGCCACAGCGGGGCCGGCTGGCCGTGCACTCCATTATCTTAAGCTCGGCGGGCCGGGGCTTCTGCTTGCGTATGCCAGGAACAGGTTGGGCCATGAGTAGGCCTGCGGAAGGGCGCAGTCCGGCGGTATCGCTCGTCATGCCCGTGTTCAACGCATCGGCCACGGTGGGGGAGAGCATCGAGTCGGTGCTTTCTCAAACCATGGGCGACCTTGAGCTTATCTGCGTGGACGACGGCTCGACGGACGGCTCGCGAGCGGTGCTTGAGGGCATTGCTGGCCGCGATGCCCGCGTTCGGGTGATCGCGCAGAAGAACGCCGGCCCTTCCGCCGCGCGCAACACGGGGCTCGATGCGGCGCGGGGGCGCATCATCTGCACGATCGATGCCGACGATGCGCTTGTGCCGGAGCATTGCGCCCGCTTGGTCGAGGTTTTTGAGCGCACCGGTGCCGAGGTCGTGGTGTTCGGCGCGGTGTGCGAGCCGGAGGACGCGGCGTCGGAACGTATCCGCGAGCTTTTGAGCCCCAAGGCAGCGAGCTATGCATCTTTCGCACCCGAGCTGCTGTTCTCCGCGCATGCCCAGCCCTACGCGTGGCGGGCGGCGTGGATGCGATCGCTGGAAGAGCGCGAGCGCGTGCGGTTCCCTGAGGGCGTTCGCCTTGGCGAGGACGCCGCGTTTCTCTTCACGCTTTATCCGGTGGCGCACGGTATCGAGCTGATTCCCGACAAGCTATACCGCTACCGCATGGTGGGCGGATCGCTCACGCACGCGCTGGATGACCCGTCGGTGCTTGCGCGGAAGGTTGCCCAGCACCTGGGCGCGTTCGAGGCGATTTTTGCGGAATGGTCGCGCCGCGGTCTCGAGTCGCTCTGCCCCGCGCAGATGGTGACGTGGTGTTTGGATATGACCGCCTTCGACCTCGTGCGCTTGCCTGCGAAGGAGGGGGCCGCCGCCGTCGCGCGTCTTGCGCAGGCTTTGGCGGATGTTTATGGGGAAGCTTGGGCGGAGCTCCCCCGGCAGCAGGCCGTACGGCGCACGGCGCGGCGCGTTGCCGACGCTGCCGCCGCGGGCACGGGCCTTACGCTGGGCAAAATCGACATCGTGCGCTTTTTTCTCGCCACCCGTGGCCTTCGCGCCTGCGTGCAGCGGTTCCTGCGGTAGGTCGGGGTGCCAAGCTGCCGCCCGCAGCATTGCGCATGTTCGTTCCACTTTTGGGAACTTCTTTTCCGGTGTCATGGGGTAACGCCTGCCAAAGCATGGAAACCGTGCAGGATATCGCTGGGCGTAAGGTGGCTATCGTATGCCGTGCGCAAAAGATATTCCCAAAAGTGGAACGAACGCGCGCGGACGGTGCCCTTCCTGTCCCCGACCCGCTGCAATAACCAATGCGGGTTAGAATACTGAGCAAAGAATGTCCGATGCAAAGGAGTTCGGCATGGATGAGCTGATGTTCACGGGGGCCTGCGGCACGGGATCGCCCGACCCTGCTGCGCGCGACGGGTTCTTTCGCGTTGCAGCTGCGACGCCCAAGATCCGCGTGGCAGATGTGCAGGGCAACGCCGAGGCCGTCCTCGCGTGCGTGCGCGCGGCGGCCGAGGGCGGCGTGGGTGCGCTCGCATTGCCGGAACTGTGCCTAACCGGCTATACCTGCGCGGATCTCTTTTTGGACCGCGCCTTGCTGCGCGAGGCGGAGACTGCCCTCGCTTGGCTTCTCGAAGAGACGCGCGCCCTCCCCATCATCTTTACCGTCGGTCTTCCCGTGGCGCATGCTGCGGCGCTCTATAACTGCGCTACCGTATGCTGCACGGGCAAATTGCTCGGGCTTACCGCCAAGCAGCACATTCCCAACTACGGCGAATTCTATGAGCGCCGCTGGTTTACTCCAGCGCCGGCGGAGCCAAAGATCGTCCCCTTGTTTGCGGGCCAGCGCGACGTGCCGCTCGGCGCGCGCATCGTTTATCGCTGCGAAGATGCGGGCGCCTCGTCTGTGGCCATCGGTGTGGAGGTTTGCGAGGACCTTTGGGTTCCCGAGCCTCCTTCGACCGCTATGGCGACCGAGCTCGGCGCGACCGTCATCCTAAACGCCTCCGCATCGGACGAGATCATCGGCAAGGCGTCCTACCGCCGCCAGCTCGTGAGCCAGCAGTCGGCGCGGCTGTACTGCTCCTACGCCTATGCCGATGCCGGGGAGGGCGAGTCTACGACGGACCTGGTCTTCGCGGGTGAGAACCTCGTCGCCGAGAACGGATCGGTGCTCGCCAAGACGCCGCTCTTCAGCTGCGAGATGGCTGTGGCGGATGTCGATCTCGACCGGCTCTGCGCCGAGCGCCGTCGCTCCACCACCTGGACTCCCACGCCGCTTTCGCACGGCTTGGCGCGCGAGGTGCCGTTCTCGTTTGCAGTCGCACAGGGTGAGGCGCGAGAGGGGGAGGGCGCTCCCGCCACGGCGCCCCTCATGCTCTCGGCGCTTGATATCAACCGCATCTTTCCGCAGGCTCCGTTCGTGCCCGTTGATGCGGGCGACCTTGCCGAGCGCTGCGAGGAGATCTTGAGCCTGCAGGCCGCCGGCCTCAAGACGCGCCTCGCCCATACGGGCACCAAGCGCGCGGTCATCGGCCTCTCGGGCGGGCTCGACTCCACGCTCGCGCTGCTCGTGACCGTGCGCGCCTTCGATGCGCTCGGGCTTTCGCGCGATGGCATCACGGCCGCGTCGATGCCGGGCTTCGGCACCACTGTGCGCACCAAGACGAATGCCCAGACGCTCGCCGAGGCGCTCGGGGTGAGCTTCCGCGAGATTCCCATTGGGGCGGCGGTCGAACAGCACTTCTCCGATATCGGCCACGATCCCGCGGTGCAAGACGTGACCTATGAGAACAGCCAGGCGCGCGAGCGCACGCAGGTGCTCATGGACCTCGCCAACCAGCAGGGCGGCTTCGTAATCGGCACGGGTGACCTTTCGGAGCTTGCGCTCGGCTGGGCTACCTACAATGGCGATCACATGAGCATGTATGCCGTGAACGCGAGCGTGCCCAAGACGCTCGTGCGCCATCTCGTGCGCTACGCGGCCGGGGTTTTCGGCGGGCAGATTGAAGAAACGCTCCTCGACATTCTCGACACGCCCGTCTCGCCCGAGCTTCTGCCTCCTACGGGCGACGGCCAGATCGCGCAGAGGACGGAGGATTTGGTTGGCCCCTACGAGCTGCATGATTTCTTCTTGTATTACCTGCTGCGCTTTGGATTCGCTCCGGGGAAGATCTTCCGCATGGCATGCCGCTCGTTCGAGGGCGTCTATGATCGCGAAACCATTCACAGCTGGCTGCGCGTGTTTTACCGCCGGTTCTTCGCTCAGCAGTTCAAACGCAGCTGCCTGCCCGACGGTCCCAAGGTGGGTTCGGTGACGCTCAGCCCCCGCGGTGACTGGCGCATGCCGAGCGACGCCAGCGCGCGCCTCTGGCTCGCCGAGATCGATGGTCTCGAAAAATGATAAAACGAACCCGGTTTGTTTTATCAATGTTTAGGAAGGATTGGACATGCAGTTTTCCCAGCGTCTTGATCGGTTTGGCGCGGAGGTTTTCAGCTCGCTCAACGCCAAGCGCTTGAAGCTTGAGGCCGAGGGCCGCACCATCTACAACCTGTCGGTCGGCACGCCGGATTTCGCTCCGTACGACCACGTGGTCCAAGCGCTGCGCGATGCCGCTGCCGATCCTGCACAGTGGAAGTACAGCCTGGGCGACCTGCTCGAGCTCAAGCAAGCGGTCTGCGATTATTACGAGCGTCGCTTCGGTGTGGAGGGCATCACGCCCGATATGGTTGCGAGCTGCAACGGGACGCAGGAGGGCGTGGGGCATCTGGGCTTGGCGCTGCTCGATCCCGGCGATACGGTGCTCGTGCCCGATCCATGCTATCCCGTATTCGAGGCCGGTGTGAAGATCGCCGACGGAGAGCTCGCATACTACCCGCTCAATGCCGAGCATGATTTCTTGCCGTACGTGGCGGGCATCGACCCCGAGGTCGCGGATCGCGCCAAGTACATGATTGTCTCTCTGCCGGCGAATCCGGTGGGTAGCGTTGGCACGCCCGAGCTCTACGAAGAGATCATCGCGTTCGCGCGCGAGCACGACCTCATCATCGTGCACGATAACGCCTATTCCGACATCGTGTTCGACGGGCCCCGCGGCGGCAGCTTCCTGAGCTACCCCGGCGCGCTCGAGGTGGGCGTGGAGTTCTTCTCGCTCTCCAAGTCGTTCAACGTCACGGGTGCCCGCATCGGCTTTCTCGTGGGTCGCGCGGATGTGGTGGCGGCGTTCGCGAAGCTCCGCAGCCAAATCGACTTCGGCATGTTCTTTCCCATCCAGAAAGCCGCAATCGCCGCGCTCACCGGTCCGCTCGATGAGGTTGAGAACCAGCGCCTCATGTACCAGGAGCGCCGCGACGCGCTCTGCGACGGGCTTGAGGCAATTGGGTGGGAGCGCCCCAACGCGCACGGCTCGATGTTCGTGTGGGTGAAGCTTCCCGGTGGCCGCACGGATTCCATGGCGTTCTGCGAGGAGCTCATGGAGCGCGCGGGCGTGGTGGTCACGCCGGGCGCGAGCTTTGGCCCGCACGGCGAAGGCTATGTGCGCATGGCGCTTGTGCTGCCGCCGGACGGCCTGCGCGCCGCCGTCGCCGCTATCGAGGCGGCGGGCATCCGCTGATGCGGGGCGCCTCGGCGCGCATTGCGGTGCTTTCGGCGTATGCGGCGCATGCTGGGCATCTCGGCGTATGAAATGTTGCTGATTTGGTGATAATCAGTAGCGATTGCATCGGGCGCCATTTGCGCCCGGCTGAGTGATAGGGGTTTCCTATGATTAACGATCGCAAAGTCGCCGTTGTCGGTTGCGGGTTCGTTGGGTCTTCCTCGGCGTTCGCCCTCATGCAGAGCGGGCTGTTCTCCGAGATGGTTCTCATCGATGTTGACGCCAAACGCGCTGAGGGCGAAGCGCTCGATATTGTGCACGGCGTGCCGTTCGCGAGCCCTATGAAGATTTACGCCGGAACGTACGACGATGTCGCGGACGCTGCCATTATCGTGGTCACGGCCGGCGCCGCCCAAAAACCCGGCGAGACCCGGCTCGACCTGGTGAACAAGAACGTCGGTATCTTCAAGAGCATCATCCCGCAGATTCGCGAAAGTGGCTTCAAGGGCATCTTGCTCGTCGTTGCCAATCCGGTCGACGTTCTTACCTATGCCGCCATACGCATGTCTGGCCTGCCCGAGGGTCGCGTGATCGGCTCTGGCACGGTGCTCGACACTGCGCGGCTCAAGTATATGCTCGGCGAGCATCTCGACGTCGATCCGCGCGACGTTCACGCCTATATCATGGGCGAGCACGGCGATTCCGAGTTCGCGGCATGGTCGAGCGCCATGGTCGCCGGCGTGCCGCTCAACACGTTCTGCGAGATGCGCGGGCATCGCGATCATAAGGCCGCCGAGGCGCGCATCGCTGAGAACGTCAAGAACAGCGCCTACGAGATTATCGAGAAGAAGCACGCCACCTACTACGGCATCGCCATGAGCGTGAAGCGCATCTGCACCGCCATCATGCGCGACGAGGACTGCGTGCTGCCTGTCTCGAGCTTGATGGTGGGAGAGTACGGGCTTAACGATATCGCCATCTCCATGCCGACTATCATCGGCAAGGGCGGCGTGGTGTGCCGTGTGCCGGTGGCGCTTTCCGACGACGAGATGGCGCAGCTGCACGGCTCTGCCGATGCGCTCAAGGCCATCATCGACCAGGTTGATTTCGAGGCATAGAAGCTGCTCCACCCCATTTTTGTCGTACACGGCATGGACGATTACGCTTATCAAAGAGAGACGGGCCCGAGTGGTGCGCTTGGGCCCGTTTGGTTCTTCTAGGGAGAATCGCCACATGGATAAAGAGAGCAAGGAACGACCTGCGTTTGCGAAGCGGCAGGCAGGTGGCACGTTCGTCACCTATGTGCAGACGAACTTCGACTCGCTCGACGAGCGGCCCTTCGGCGCCGTCGATAGCCTCGTCCTCTCATGGCTCTCCTACTATCGCCTGCCCGGGCGACTGTTACGCGAGATGCCTGGCATCGCATCCTGGAAGGGGTCTCCTGTTGGGGAGCTTTTGAGGGCGGAGTATTTCGAGGAGATGCTCGGCGATAGCTGGGATCCAGACGGCGGGCGCGATTTGCTCTTCGCCGTTTGCGCCAACCCGCGCTTCCGTGGGATGCGCATCGCCGGGTATCGCACGGCGTTTGACGACGCGACCGAAGAACAGTTCGCCGCAGCGACGTTTTTGCTCCCAGACGGCTCCTCCTACATCGCCTTTCGCGGAACGGACTCCACCCTCGTGGGCTGGAAGGAAGATTTCAACATGGCCTTCCAGAGCCCCGTGCCCTCGCAGGTGTCTGCCCAGGAGTACTTGGAGGAGGCCGCTGCGGCGCTCGACGGCCCGCTCTACGTGGGAGGCCATTCCAAAGGGGGCAACCTTGCGGTGTACGCCGCAATCATGTGCCCGCACGCCCAGCAGGACCGCATCGTGCGCGCTTTCTCGCATGACGGTCCCGGCTTCAATGAGAACTTCTTGCGTGGCAAGGGGTTTGCCCGCATGCGCGACCGCATCGACAAGACGCTGCCCCGGTCTTCGGTTTTCGGCATGATCTTCGAGGACCAGGAGGACTATTCCATCGTGGACAGCACGAGCTTCGCGCTCATGCAGCACAATCCGTTCTCGTGGGTGGTCGACGGCACGGAGTTTCGCTGCGTGGAGCGCATCTCGGCCGGCGCGCGCTATGTGGATTCCACGCTTGCGAGCTGGGTTGCCCAGGTATCTCCCGAGGAGCGCGAGCGCTTCATCGACGCGCTCTTCCAGGTGATCAACGCGACCGATGCAACGCGCTTTGCCGACATCCGCGATTCTTGGCAGGAGAGCGTGCCCAAGATGCTTGCCGCGGCAGGGGAGGTGGACCCCGAGACGCGGTCGCTTATAACCCGCACACTGGGCATTCTTGCTCGGAGCGCTACGGTGGGCAAGGTGTCCGGCGCGGCGCAGCGGGCGAAGACCGCGGCTACTAAGGCTGCGGGTGCGGCGTCGAGCGCCATGGCGAAGCTTCCCGCGCCGCCGCTTCCCCGTTTGCGCATGCCGCACGAGGATGAAACTGCGGAATCGTAGCAATTTGAATCGTGGACACCGGGTGTCCGCGTTTCATCGGCCGATATGAATCGTAGACACCCGGTGCCTACGTTTCATTCGCGGGTTACGCGCTTGCGGCGAGGTTGCGCAGCCGCGTGCGGTCTAGAACGGTCACCGAGCCGCGGCCAAGCTCGACGATGCCTTCCTGTTCGAAGTACTTGAGCATGCGCGAAACCACCTCGCGCGCCGTGCCAAGATGGCGGGCGATCTGGTCGTGCGTCATGGCGATGCGATCCTGCCCGTTGCGCGCGAGCTCGTCGGAAAGAAAGACGGCGAGGCGGCGGTCGAAGCTCATGAAGAGCACCTGCTGCATGACCCAGATGCAGTCGCTGAAGCGCTCAGTCGCCTGCCGGTACGTGAATGCCTCGGCGTGCACGTTCGACTGCGCAACGCGCCCGAAGCTCGCGGCGTCGATTACGATGAACTCAGCAGGTTCTGTGGCATCGAGCGCGATATCGAAGGTGATCATGGGCATGATGCACGAGGCGGCGAGGACGCAGCATTCTCGCGGTCCCACGCGGAAGAGTGTGACCTCCTTGCCGGATTCATCGAGAAGATAGGCACGGAGCGACCCCGAAAGCATGAAGATCACGCCGGCGCAGCCCGTGCCGGCGCCTTGCACGTGCTCGCCGGCAGCGAAGCGAGCCACTCGGGCGCTGCGCACAAGGTCCTGCTTCTCGGCGGCGATCAGGTTATGCCAAAAGGGGATGCGCTGCGCGAGCAGCTCTTCGATGGCGGGCATAGGACACGTGGCTCCCATCTGGTCGAGGGGTGTTCGTTCCATGGTAGACCAGATGGGAGCCGTGCGTATGGCTTGTTGCGGCGCATGTGCGAGGAAGGGGTGGCTGCCGCTTGCGTCGAATTGCTACACCTGCCGCCCGCACGGGCCGGTGCCGCTCGGAGGAAGCGCACCGTCGCGGAGGGTCTGCTCTAGGAATCCGTAACCTCCGGAAACGTTCGCGCAGGAGAAGCCGTGCTGCGTTAGGATGCGGCAGGCAACGTAGCTCCGAAGGCCGCTTTGGCAGAACACGAGGAGGCGGCGGCCGCTGCTGGGAAGCTCATCAAGACGTTCGCGCAGCTCGTCGAGGGGGACGTGGAGCGCCCCTTCGACACTGCCGCGTGCGACCTCGTCGGCAGTGCGTGTGTCGAGGAGAACGGGACCAGCCTCGCTGCCGTGCTCACACGCCGCGAGTTCGAGCGCCTCGCTCCAGCCAACCTGTTCGACGCGCCCCTCGAGGATATTCTCGATGAGGTATCCCGCCATGTTTACCGGGTCCTTTGCCGAGGCGTAGGGAGGGGCATAGGCAAGGTCGAGCTCGGTGAGGTCGGTTGCGTCCATGCCCGCACGGATGGCGGTTGCAATAACATCGATGCGCTTATCGGAGCCCGCGCCGCCCACGATCTGGGCGCCAAGGATGCGGCCGGTATTCTGCTCGAATACGACTTTCATGACCAGGCTCTCGGAACCGGGGTAGTAGGTGGCGTGGTTCGCCGGAGTGAGCACCACGGCATCGGCGGCAAGGCCCGCTGCCTGCGCCGCGCGCAGCGTGAGCCCGGTCGTGGCCACGGTGAGGTCGAACATCTTGAGGACCGAGGAGCCCTGCGAACCCTTGAAGGTGCGGTCGATGCCGCAGATGTTATCGGCCGCGATGCGCCCTTGCTTGTTGGCGGGGCCGGCGAGCGCGATGAGCGCGGGCTTTCCGGTGACGGCGTGCTTCACCTCGATGGCGTCGCCCACGGCGTAGATGTCCGGGTCGCTCGTTCGCAGGTGCTCATCCACTTTGATCGCACCGCGGAGCCCCAGTTCGAGCCCTGCTTCGCGCGCGAGCGTGCTTTCGGGCGCCACACCTACCGCCATGATCGCGAGGTCGGCGTCGAGCGGAGCGCCTTCGGTGAGTGCGGTGCGTATGCCTTCGTCCAAGGCGGAAAAGCCGGTCACGTTCGCATCGAGCAGCACGCGGATGCCATGCTTACGCAGGTGGTTGTGGAGAATCGCCGCCATATCCTGGTCGAGCGTGGGCATGAGGTGGCTTCCGCGCTGCACCACGGTGACGTCGAGCCCCCGTTCGCGCAGGTTTTCGGCCATCTCGAGCCCGATGAAGCCGCCGCCTACGATGGTCGCCGCTTGCGGGTGCTCGCGCTCCACAAAGTCATGGATGCGGAAGGTGTCCTCAACGGTGCGCAGGGTGAAGAGGCGCTCGGAATCCGTGCCGGGCACGCCGGGGTCAACGGGGCGCGCTCCGGGCGAGAGGATAAGCTTGTCGTAGCGTTCGGCATAGACGCTGCCGTCGTCCAGACGCCGTATGCTCACGGTGCGGGCGTCGCGATCGATCGATACCGCTTCCTGGCGCACCCGCACGTCGATGCGGAAGCGGTTCCAGAAGCTCTCGGGCGTTTGCAGGGTGAGCTTGGCGCGGTCGGTGATGACGCCGCCGATGTAGTAGGGGAGCCCGCAGTTCGCGTAGCTCACGTATCCCGTGCGCTCGATGATGACGATCTCGGCCGCCTCGTTCAGCCGCCTCAGGCGCGCCGCGGCGGTGGCCCCGCCAGCCACGCCGCCGATGATAACTACCTTCATGCGTTGCCTCCCATCTCGAGCGGCCCTCTCCAGCGGTTGATGCCGCCCATATCGGTAACGTTGGTGTACCCCTGCGCCGCGAGCGAGCGGCATGCCGAGGCGCTTCGAGCGCCCGAAAGGCAGTACACGAAGAGCGAGCGGTTGCGGTTGGGCACGTGGTACGGTGCCTCGCGGATGCGGTCAAGCGGCAGGTTCACCGCGCCCGGAAGATGGCCCTGGGCAAATTCCTCGGGCGATCGCACGTCGAGCACGGTCTTCTCCGCCACGGCATCCGCCTGCTGCATATGCTCGTTGATATTGGGTCCGAACAGTGCGTTAAGGAACATCGCGGCTCCCCTCGTAGGATGCGTTCATACAAGGGGAGCATAGGACGGGGCGGCCCCGCTTGTCAGTGACGATGTCACCAACGCATGAGACGAATGTGAGACAGTTGTGGGGGGGGGGGGTGGGGGGGGGGGGGGGGTGGGGTGGGTGTTTGCTGGCCCGACGCAGGGAGGGGGGTGTGGTGGGGTT